>JASFUT010000043.1:0-15572 GCA_050050175.1 Chromatiales bacterium | reverse complement strand
CCGCCGCTGAATCGGTGCCATGATAACGCGGATCAACGGGGGCGACAGCCGCGGCACGGATCGGCTGGGCAGGCTGATCGAGAAGCTCCACGACGGTCAAAACAACAGCTTCTCCTCCAGCGCATCCGCCCCTTTCTCCGCGCAGGTCTGATCCTCGTCGGCGCCGGGACCTCCGGAGACTCCGACGGCGCCGACCAGGGCTCCCTCCGCGTACAGGGGCACGCCGCCCGCCACCATCATGGCACCGGAGACGAGCCGCGCAGCGGATTGACCGCTTCCGGGCCGGGTCGCCTCCTCGATGGAGCGCGTGTCCGCCTTGAAGCTCGCAGCCGTCCAGGCCTTACGGCGGGCCGCATCCAGGGTGTGCGGGCCGGCCACCTGGTCGCGCAGGAGGACCTGGGTGACGCCCGACCGGTCGACTACGGCCACCGAGACCTGGTAGCCCGCCTCGCGGCACGCCGCCATCGAGACCTGCGCCACCTCCAGTGCGACCTCCGGCTTCAGCAGCCTGAACGTCACGAGCAGGTCGTCCGCGGCAGGCAGCGACCGGGGCACCAGCAATGCGGCGACGCATGCGATTGTCGTGCGGAGCTTGGTCATCTCGCCATCTCCTCGTGCGGGGTACGCCCGGCGGCGGCGCGAAGTGCCGCCGGGGTCACCGGACGACGGTCTCCACCCCACCGCTGTCACCCCTGTTGTCCGCCCAGCGCACCGACACCCGGTCGCCCGAGAGGGCGCCCGGCGGCGGGATCCCCGGAGGGGGCGCTCGACGACCCCGGGGCCCGCGCGGGCTGGCCTTGGCTCCAGCCGGAGCCCGGTGCCCGTGGCCTCCAGATCGCGACGCACCCCGCACCGGGAGCGGTACCGGGCCGCTGCGGGTCCGCCTGGCTGTCCTGCTCAAAAGCCTAGCAAGGCGGCGTACTAGACTTATGGCGTTACTCCGGTCTTTTTCCGACCTTTTTCCAACCGCCCGGAGGATCTACGGCTCGTGCCTCAGCCCCGCCCTGACGCGACGCCCGCCATGACCGCCGAGGCCCATCGCTCCGACGAAGACGCCAGGCGTCCCTTTCGGGTCGCCGGCTGGCGGGTGGACCCCGCCACGGGGTATGTCAGCCGTGACGGCCGGGTCGTGAAGCTGGAGCCGAGGGTACTGGGCGTACTGTCGTGTCTGGCGCGACACGCGGGGGACGTGGTCAGCCGTGAGGAGCTGGAGCGGACGGTCTGGGCGGGCCGCGTGGTCAGCTACGATGCGCTGACCGGCACCGTGCAGAAGCTGCGGAAGGCCCTGCAGGATGATCCGCGACGGCCCCGGATCATCGAGACCCTCTCCAAGCGGGGCTACAGGTTGATCGCACCTGTCACGGACGCGGGCAGTCCTGCGCCTGGCGGCGGAATCGGCGTCGGAGTCTCCGTACCTCGGCGACCGAAGCGGGGGCCGGCTCTGTCTCTCGCGGCCGGCATCATCCTGGTCACAGGCTTGACCGTCATGCTGCTGTGGTCGGGGCTCCGCCCGGTGGCGGAAGATCGGGGCGAGACTCATGGGGCCGTCAATTCGATCGCCGTGCTGCCGTTCGTCAACCTCTCCGCGGATCCGGCTCAGGAGTATTTCTCGGAGGGGATCACCGACGACCTGATCACCCGGCTGGCGAAGGATCCGACGCTGTTCGTCATCGCCCGCGACTCCAGCTTCCTCTACAAGGGTCCGGCCAGGGATCTCCACGAGGTGGCCGACAGGCTCCGGGTCCGCTACGTCCTGAGCGGAAGCGTCCGCCGGGAGGACGGCAGGCTGCGCCTCAATGCCCAGCTCGTGGACACCGACACCGGCAGCAACGTGTGGGCGGAGCACTACGAGGGAGGCCCCGGCGATATCTTCGCCGTGCAGGACGAGATCGCCCGCCGGACGGCCGCCGTTCTCGGCGGCGTCGCGCTTGACCCCGGGGTCCCCGCCGTCAGGAAGGCGCCGAGCGTGGACGCCTACGACGCCTTTCTGCACGGCAGAAACCGTTTCCTTCTCTACGCCAGCAGGTCCGAGAACACGAAGGCGCGGGAGCTCTACGGCAAGGCGCTGGAGCTGGATCCGGAGTTCGCCCTGGCCCATGCCATGCTCGCCTGGACCTATGCCTTCGAGGCCATGAACGGGTGGAGCGAAGACCGCGACGAGTCCCTGAACAGGGCGATGGAGCGGGCCGCGAGGGCGACGGCCCTCGACGACGCCTTGCCGGTGGCCCACTTCGTCACCGGGCTCGTCCACCGGGAGCGGGGGGCATTCCGGGAGGCCTTGAGGGAGGCGGAGAAAGCGATCGAGCTTGACCCGAGCTACGCGAATGCGCACGTCCTGCTCGCGACCCTACGTTACTACAGCGGGCGCCCCGAGGAAGGCCTGGAGCTGGTCAGGAAGGCCATGCGCCTGAACCCCCACCACCCCTACAACTACCCGTTCCACCTGGGCCAGGCGTGCTACATCCTCGGGCGGTACGACGAAGCCATCGAGGCCTTCGAGCAGGGCCTTCGAAGCAATCCAAGCTCGGAGCGCCTTCACGTCTGGCTCGCGGCCGCCTACGCCCAGTCGGGCCGCACCGACGACGCCAACTGGGAGGCGGAGCAGGTCCTGGTCCTGAACCCCGACTTTTCGCCGGACCGTATTCGGGAGGCCTTCCCGTTCAACGAGCCCAGGGACCTGGCGCACTTCATGGACGGCCTGAAGAAGGCGGGGCTGGCACGCTGAGCGGCCGAGTGCCCGAGTCCGGCCTTGCGGCGCCGACGGGGCCCGGGCAGATACACCCGAACCCTGTACGCGGTCACCGACCGCCGGGCCTGCGTCGACAAGCCGGGCTCGGAGCTGGCGCGTCCGGCTGCTCCGCCTCCGGGGCCGCGGGCAGCGTCGCGGGCGACAGCGCCCGCTGCTCGGTGGAGATCCCGGAGAGCGGCATGTTCGTCGACCGCCAGCTCGACTTCCGCCTAGTGCTCGGTCTCACGTCGAGGATCAACGCGCCTCCGCAGAAGAAGGCCGACGAGCCGGAGAGAGGGATCACGAAGCTGGTCAACCAGATCAAGCGCTCGGAGATGTACCGGAAAGGGACCATCGCCATTGCGGGCGCGGGCGCGGTGAGCCGGGGCGCCACCGTGGCCGACAGGATCGACCAGGTGCAGTCGTGCCGTGTCTGACGGCAGGCCCGGGCGGCGCGGGGCCTGGCCCGCATCGCTCACCAGGTCGGGGGACCGACGCGGGCTAGGGCGTCCGCGTCAGGGAGTCGGCGTTCGGACAGAACTCGACGCTGGCGTCTCGCCGCGCCGGCTCCGCGATCGTCCGGTCGCAGATGTCGGTGGTCTCGCAGGCGTCGCAGCGGCGCATATGCGCGTGAATGTCCGCCACCGGCACCCTGTGCAGATACCGGGCGTGGTCGATGCCCAGAAAGTCGAGCATCTTGGACAGGCGCAGGCGCGAGACCTGGCTGTCCAAATCGCGCCTGTAGGCCTCTCCCCGGGCCATGTTTCGCAGGACGGCGAAGGGCAGTCCGACGGCCAGGGCGAAGACCAATGCCGCAAGAACGAGCACCCCCAGAAGGCTGTATAGGGTCATCTCTCCTTCGGGTTCCTTCAAAGGTCAACGACTATTGTCACCCGCGACGGCCGGGTGCCGTCATTGACCCTGGTCAAGCAACCCGAATATCAGGGAACCGCCGGGCTCGCAATCACCGAGGGCACCCGCGCCGGCGAGCCGGGCCCGCCCCGGATCGGGGCAGGATCCGGCGTCACGCGCGCCCAGCCGCCGCCCGACGCTCCGCCGCACCCTTGAGCGCCCCCAGGCCCTGCTCGAGCGAGCTGGCCAGCATCCGGCGCATGGGCCCGGCGAGCAGGCGAAGCCAGACCCCGTCGAAGGACTCCTCGGTCCTCACTCTGGTGCCCCCCTCCTCCGCCCGGAGGTGCCAGGCGTGGACGGCCCTGATCCCTCGGGTGCGCCCGGTCCAGACCAGATGCGCGGGCCGCCGGACCGCCTCCAGCCGGGAGGCGATCGAAGCACCGCCGGCTTTCCATCGAAACGCGGTGCCCGCTTGTGGCGGCCCGTCGAGGGCGGCCCTTTCCACTGCCGGATTCCAGCGCGGCCACCCGTCGATGTCGATGAGCAGCGACCAGACGAGATCGACCGGTGCCTCGATGAGGGCTTCCGCGGAGGCGACGACCGGGGCGTCGCGATTGATGTCCATCGGTCCGATGCGCCCTCCCCGCCGGTCAGGCATCCGTCTCCAGGGTGCTCGCGAGGTATCCGTCCAGGTCGGGGGCAGCGTGACGCTCGAGCACTGACGACACCCAAGCGTCGCGCTCGAAGCAGATCACCCGCAGGTCCCATGCACAGGCCGCGAGCCCGGTGGGCGTGCGGTACTCCAGGGCATCCGGGCGATCCGACGACGAGACGTAGACGTGGTGGTGCAGCTCGTTCTCGTCGGCCCACCAGTCGACGAACACGAAGTTGCCGGTCTTGCCCTGGTGCACGCCGACGAACCCCACGCCGTAGTGCCGGGTCCCTGCCGCACTCGCGCCGAGACGCTCTTGGGCAGTGCGGCGGGCGGCGCCGATCAGGGCGTCGTCCGGTCTGTCGAGGCCGTAGGCGATGCCGTAGACCTTGAGCCGGAAGCCGTCGATCGTCCACATGCCCAGGGGACGGATGGAACGTGCCCGGTAGGGCGCCTCGATCTCGATCATCGAGCCTGTCTCCCTCGCCGTTCGTGAGGCCGGGAACCCTGCCCCGCCGAAGCGGGACCCACAGTTGGGGCCTCCGCCCGCAGCCGATCGCCGTGGGTCCGGCTGAAGGGGTACCAGGGAGCCGCCGGCCTCGGGCTTGGGGGCCCGCATTGGCCGTCTCGGTGGTGACGTGCAGGCCGGCCGGGCCCTGATCTGAGAGAGGGTGGCGCGCCCCCGTCGCGGCTTGTCGCCATGGCGCCCGGGGTGGCGTCCGCCTGTCGGCTGCCCCGGGAAGACGGCCTGCCCGCGCTCAGAACCACTTCTCCCGTTTGAAGTAGAGCATCATCCCGGCGACCATCACCGCGATGATGCACCAGGCGAAGGCGTAGCCGTAGGGCCAGCCGAGCTCGGGCATGTTCCAGGGGCTGGCGCCGCGGTCGAAGTTCATGCCGTACACGCCGACGAGGAAGGTCGGCGGGATGAAGACGGTGGCGATCACCGTCAGCACGCGCATCACCTCGTTAAGGCGGTTGCTCACGCTCGAGAGGTAGACGTCAAGCATGCTCGCGGCCATGTCGCGATAGGTCTCGATGAGGTCCATCACCTGTATGGTGTGGTCGTAGCAGTCGCGCAGATAGAGCTTGGTCTCCTCGGCGACGAACTCATGCTCGTCGCGCAGCAGTCCGTTCAGCACCTCGCGCTCCGGCCAGAGCATTCGCCGCAGCAGCAGGAGCTCGCGCTTCACACCGTGGATATCGTGCAGCAGCGCCTTGTCGGGCGATTCCAGCAGCGTGTCCTCCAGCTCCTCGATGCGCTCGCCGAACTGCTCCAGGACCGGGAACCCCTGGTCGATGACCGAGTCGATCAGGGTATACAGAAGGTAGTCGGACTTGCGGGCCCGGAACCGGGTGCCGGGCGCGAGGATGCGCTTGCGCACCGGCTCGAAGGGATCGGCCGCGCCGTCGTAGAAGCTGATCGCGTAGCCTTCGCCCGCGAACAGGCTGACCTGCTCGGTGGTGATCGCGCCCTCCCGGTGAACCGGAAGGCTGAGAATCACGAAGAGCTGGCGATCGTAGGCCTCCGCCTTGGGACGCTGGCCCGAGTTCAGGACATCCTCCATGGCCAGCGGGTGCAGACCGAAGAGCTCGCCCAGCGTGCCGAGGAACTCCGGATCCGGCGCGCCCTGGACGTGGATCCAGGTGGTGGAGGGGCGGGCGAGGTACTCACGGCAGTCCGCCGCGGGGATATCCGGCCTCTCCTCGGCGCCGCTCGGGTTGTAGTCGACCAGGTGTATCCGCACCGGGCCCGGCGCCTGCGCTTCGTGCTGGACCAGGGTGCCGGGCGCCGTGCCCGGCGCGTGGTAGCGTTTGGTGAAGTACCCCATGGCGTTCTCCGGGCTTCCGCCGGCCGGCCACCCTGTGAGGGGCCAACCGGCTCCTGGACGGGACGAGGGTCTTATGCATCCCCAGGCGAGGGATTGTCAACGCGGCGAGCCGCCCCCGCGGGCGCCTCGGCGCGCCATGGTCACTCACCGCGCGGGAGGCCTTTGCGTTTCGGGACCGGGCACGTAATCTGACCCTCGTCACCCTGCGATGGAGCGGCCCGATGAAGCATCTCGAGCGGATCCCGGCCCTTGTCATGCTGCTCGCCCTGAGCCCGGCGGCCGGCGCCCTCGTCGATGCGCAGCTCAGTGCGCTGCTCGACGCGCTCGAGGCCGGCGAGCGGCTGACTCCGCCGGAGAGCCGGCTGGAGGCCCCCGAGCGCCCGACCGAGGAAGAGCCCAACAGCTCCTTCGGAGCCGCAAATCCGGTCGCCGCCAACGGGGTGCTGTAAGGGCCATAGCCGAGCGCGGCGACGCCGACTGGTGGCGGCTTCACGTGCCGCGCAGGGGAGAGCTCAGGATTCGCTCGAGCCGCGCGCCCCAGGGTGTGGATCTCAGCGCGCGCCTCTGGAACGCCGACCGCGAGACGATCTCGGGCTGGGCCTCGGCCGGTGCGCCGGGCGGCGCGCTGGAGGCGTCCTTCGACCTGGGGGAGGGCGGCGACGTGGTGCTGGAGCTGCGGGACGGCCGCAATGACACTGCCTCCGGCGACGCCTACGAGATCGAGCTGGCCTTCACCCCCGTGCCCGAGCTGGACGAGCCCGACGACGCCTTCGGCGCCGCCGCACCCAAGCCCCTCGGGCGGACGTTCAGGGCCAGCATCCTCCCCCTGGGCGACGCCGACTGGATCGCGGTGGAGGCGCCGGACCAGGGTGAGCTGCACCTGAGCGTAGCCGAGCCGCCCGACGGGCTCGGCCTCGCAGCGCGGGTCCCCGGTCTCGTCGTTCGCCGCGGCGCGCGTCGGGGAGCGCCCTGCGGCCCGGCCTACTGCCGCCCGGCGGAGTCCGGCGCGGGGTGCTCGAACATGACCGGCAGGAGCTCCCGAAGGCTGAGCTCCCTGTAGGAGCCCTGCGGGTCCGACATGAGGATCACGCAGTCGGGGCCGAGCTCCGCCGCCACCTGGCGGCACATGCCGCAGGGCGCGATGGGGCCCTCCAGGCTCGAGGCCACCGCCAGGCAACGGATGGCGCGCGCACCGTCGGCGACGGCGGCGAACATGGCTACACGCTCCGCGCACATCGTGGCCCCGTAGGAGGCGTTCTCCACGTTGCAGCCGGTATAGGTCCCGCCGTTGTCGGCCAGAACCGCCGCGCCCACCAGGATGAGGGAATAGGGCGCGTAGGCATTCGCCCGCGCGGCCAGCGCCTGCTCCACGAGCCGTTCCTTGACCTCCCTGGACAGGCCCTCGCCCGTCATCGTGCCGCACCTGCCGAGATACTCCGCCCTTGGCCCCGCGAGGGGCGTTCGGTCGCGCCGACGGTCTGCTCCAGCGCCCGCCTCATCGCCCCGAAGCGCCTGCGGTACTGGGCGGGGGTCAGACCCACCTTGCGACGGAACAGGCGACCGAAGAAGCTCGCGTCCTCGTAGCCGACCTCGTTGGCCACCGCCTCGACGGGCTCCGCGGTGGCCTCCAGCATCTGCTTGGCCTCCTCCAGCCGCAGGGTGTGGACGTACTCCATGGGCGACATGCCCGTGGCCCGGGCGAAGCGGCGCTTGAACGAGCGCTCGGACAGGCCGCTCAGGCGCATCATCGCGGCCACGGGGGTTGGCTCGTCGTAGTGCTCGGCGAGCCAACCCTGGCAGCGGGCGATGACCGCGTCCTCCACCTGCCGTGCGGTGGCGAGGGCCGCGAACGGTTGCTGGCCGATGTCGTGCCAGTCGATGAGATGGACCCGCGCCACCCGCATGGCCTCCTCGACGCCGGCGAAGCGCGCGATCAGGTAGAGGGCCACGTCCTGCCAGGACGTGCCGCCGCCGGCCATGATGATGCGCTGGCCCTCGCCGCTGACCACCAGCGCCCGGTTGGGCAGGACCCGGACCGACGGGTAGCGGCTCGCCAGCACGTCGCAGAAGCCCCAATGCGTGGTGGCCTCCTGCCCGTCCAGCAGCCCCGCCTCGGCCAGCATGAGCGCGCCTGAGCACGCGGTGGCCAGCGTGGTGCCCCGGGCATAGCAGGCGCGGATCCAGTCGATCTCCGCGGCGTAGCGGCCGGCCAGGCGCTCTTCCGGCGCAACGAAGACCTCGGGCACGCAGAGGATCGCCGGCGCGGGACAGGCCTCGAGGCCGGCCTGGGGCCGGATCCAGACCCCGTTCGCCGCCTGGAACCCACCCCCGGTCGAGGACACGACCAGCGGCTCCATCAGGGGCTCGCCCGGCGAGCCGCTCATCAGGAAGGCCCAGTCCCGTCCCACCCCGGCGAAGATGTCGTACATGCCGTAGAGGGTGGAGGCGGTGACCTCGGGGATGGCCAGCAGGGCGACGGTCAGCCGCCCGTTCGCGGTGTCCATGGCAGATTCGACCGTTTCTTGTCCGAAACGACTTTAGCACCCGCCAAAGACCGGGCCTAGTCTGGGCCCACGGATCGGATGACCCGGACCGCGGCTTTCACAGAGGAGGACGAACCTATGCCCACGCCCATTGAAATAATCCTGGACCCCATCTCGCTCACCGTGCTCGCCATGTACGCCGGCCTGATGCTCTGGGAGGCGCTCGCGCCCGGGCGGGTGCTGCCCCGGGTGCGCGGCTGGCGGCTCCGCGGCCTGGCATCCTTCGCGGTGTACTTTTTTGTCGCGTCCTACCTGCCCCTGCTCTGGGACGAGCATCTGGCCGCGTGGCGGCTGGTGGACCTGACCGGGCTCGGCACCCTGGGCGGCGCCCTGGCGGGACTGCTGGTCTACGAGGTCGGGGCCTACGCCTGGCACCGCTCCATGCACGCCTCGGAGGTTCTCTGGCGCGGCGTCCACCAGATGCATCACAGCGCCGAGCGCCTCGACACCTACGGGGCCTTCTGGTTCAGCCCCGCGGACATGATCGGCTGGACCCTTCTGGGCAGCCTGGCGCTGGTGCTGGCCGTGGGGCTGACCCCCGCGGCGGCCACCACGGCCATGCTCGCGATCGCCTTCATGGGGATCTTCCAGCACGCCAACGTCCGCACCCCGCGCTGGCTCGGCTACCTGATCCAGCGCCCGGAGAGCCACACGATCCACCACGGTCGGGGGGTGCACCGCTACAACTACGCGGACCTGCCGCTGCTCGACATGCTCTTCGGCACCTTCCGCAACCCGAAGGGCTACGAGCTGGAGACCGGCTTCTACCCGGGCGCGTCGGAGCGGGTCGTCGACATGCTGCTGTTCCGCGACCTGAGCCGCAGCGACGGAGGAGAGGACCGGCCCCCGGCAACCGAGCGTGCCGCGGCCTGAGAGCGCTCCCCGGGGCCCGGCCCCCGGGGAGCCTTCGCACGATGACAATCCGGGAGGAAACCGCCATGTCCGTACCCGCAACCGATACCCGACCCTTCGACCCGGCGTCCGCAGAGGCCTTCGCGGGACGCATCGCCGACGTGCTCGACGCGGGCGCCCTGTCAGTCATGATCTCCATCGGCCACCGGGCGGGCCTGTTCGATGCCCTGGCCGGGCTGCCGCCCTCGACCGGCGCCGAGATCGCCGCCCGGGCGGGGCTCGCCGAGCGCTACGTGCGCGAGTGGCTCGCCGCCATGGTGACCGGCCGCATCGTGCGCTACGACCCGGTGGACGGGACCTACTGCCTGCCGGCGGAGCACGCCGCCTGCCTGACCCGGCAGGCGCCGCTGGACAACCTGGCCGTCTTCGGCCAGCACGTGGCGATCATGGGCGCCGTCCAGGAACGGGTCCTGGAATGCTTCAGGACCGGGGCCGGCACGGCTTACCAAGACTATCCCTGCTTCCACGAGGTCATGGCGCAGGACAGCGACCAGACGGTCAGGGCGGCACTGTTCGACCGGGTGCTGCCCCTGGCCGAGGGCATCAGCGGGCGCCTGGCGGCGGGCATCGACGTCCTGGACGCGGGCTGCGGCCGCGGCTCCGCCCTGATCGCCATGGCCGCGCGGTTCCCGGCCAGTCGCTTCGTCGGCTATGACCTCTGCGCGGATGCGATCGCCCATGGCAGGGCGACGGCGCGTTCCGCGGGTCTGGCGAATGTCCGGCTCGAGACGCGGGATCTCACCGGCTACGACGAGAAGGGGCGATTCGACCTGATCACGTCGTTCGACGCGGTGCACGATCAGAGGGATCCCCAGGGCCTTGTGCGCGGCCTGCACGCAGCGCTCAGGCCGGGCGGGGTCTACCTGATGCAGGACATCGGCGGCTCGGCCCGCCTGGAGAACAACCTGGACTTCCCCATGGCGACGCTGCTCTACGCCATCTCCTGCACCCACTGCACCCCGGTCTCCGTCGGTCAGGGGGGCGCCGGGCTCGGCACCATGTGGGGCTGGGAGACGGCCGAGGCGATGCTGCGCGAGGCCGGCTTCCGGGAGGTGACCCGCCACGTCCTGCCCCACGACCCCATGAATGTCTGGTTCGTAGCCCGCGCCTGAGGAGGGGGCCGGGGGGCGTCGATCCCCGCCCCGTCCCCGGACTCCGCTGCGCTCCATCCGGCCTGCGCAGTTCCCGTGGCCCGGGTGGAGTGAAGCGCGACCCTGATCGCGCGAACGCCCGCCGGGGCTTTGGCTACAATGGCGTCCGTTCGCCACATCCTGGAGACGAACTTGGAGCTGGTACGGATTGCAGGGCGGCTGCGCGAGCGGGCGTCCGGGCTCGACCTGGCCAGGGCGCCGGTCACCCACGTCTACAACCCGCTCGACTACGCCTGGGAGCCCCACCAGCGCTATCTCGAGCGCTACGGAGGCGGCCATCCGAAGGCCGTCCTGGTGGGGATGAACCCCGGCCCCTGGGGCATGGCCCAGACCGGGGTGCCCTTCGGTGACGTGGGGATGGTGCGCGACTGGCTGGGCATCGAGGGGCGGGTGGGAAGACCCGCGAGGGAGCATCCGATGCGGCCTGTGGAGGGCTTCGCCTGCCGCCGCGGGGAGGTCAGCGGCCGGCGGCTCTGGGGCTGGGCGCGGGACCGCTTCGGCACCCCCGAGGGCTTCTTCGACCGCTTCATGGTGCTCAACTACTGCCCGCTGTGCTTCATGGAGGAGAGCGGGCGCAACCGCACACCGGACAAGCTCCCGGGCGGTGACAGGGACCGGCTGTTCCAGGCCTGCGACCCGGCCCTGCGGGAGGCGGTGGAGTGCCTGGGGCCGGAGCATGTCCTGGGCCTCGGCGGCTTCGCCGCCACGCGGGCCGCCGCCGCCCTCGAGGGCCTGCCCGTGCGGATCGGCCAGCTCCTGCACCCCAGCCCGGCCAACCCCCGGGCCAACCGCGACTGGGCGGGGGAGATCGAGCGGTCCCTGCGCGGGATCGGATTGATCTGAAGGGTGCCCCTGGGAGCAGAGAGTCGACCCCTCCTCCATCGCCCCCCGACGAAGCGAAGCCGAAGCGTCGTCGGTCGCCGTTCGGTGGCTTCGTCCGCCCCGCCAGCGGGCGCTCGGGCCGAACGTCGCTCAGCCGCTCGACGGCGAAGGGCTCGGGAAGGAACCCGGCCGGCGATCGGATATCCTTTGTCGTATCTGACTGCCGGGCTCGTCAACGCCATGAGACGCGAGGAGCTTTTCAGCCGGTCCGGATTCTACGGCTTCGTGCTGCAGAGCAACGTCCTGCTCCACCGTGAGGCGGTGTCCGCGGCCGTTGCGGCATTCGAGCCCGTCCTTGCGGAGCGGCCCCGCGACGAGGCGGTGGCGGTCCTGGATCTCGCGTGCGGCGGCTGGCCCGTGACCGTCTCGGAGGTCATGGAGGCCTTCCCCGCCTATCGCTTCGCCTACACCGGCATCGACATCAATCCGGACCAGGTGGCGCTGGCCTCCGCCGGGTTCGTCTTCCCGGACAATGTGGTCGAAGCCCGCGTCCTCGAGGGCAACGCCTGGGACCTGGAGGGGCTGGACCTGGCCGCGAGCTATCCCCTGGTCTACAGCGGCATGAACCTGCACCACGGAACCCCGGAGGAAATACGCTTCCTGGGCCTGCAGCTGCGCCGGCGTCTCGCACCGGGCGGCGTCTTCTTCAGCCACGACGTCTACCGTCCGGAGGGCGAGCCCTACCTGCGCCGGCCGGCGGTAATCGAAGGCGAGGCCTCTTGGCTGGTGGATCCGGCCCGCCTCGAGGCACTGGGACCATCCGGCGTTCCGGCGGCCGCGGAAGAGGCCCGGAAGCGCCCCGGCTGGCGCACCGCCTACGTCGAGGCCATGCGCCGCGGGCTGATCGGCCGGGGCGCGGACCCCGAGGGCGCGGAGAGCACCGCGCGTCACATGCGCAGCCGCGACTACCCGATCTCCACCCGCGAGCTCCGGGCGATCATGGGGGGACTGGGCTTTCGAGTGACGGCCCGCCGGTATGACGAGGGCGACGGGCCGCTCGGGCCATACGTCGCCAGCTGCGTGGTCAGCGCAAAGGCTTGGCATCCCGTACGTCTCTGCAGGGGAGCGGCCTGCTGACCAGGTGCCGCACCCCGGAAGGGTCGCAAGATGCTCGAGCGTATCGCGGGAGTTCGGATCGTGAACATTGAGCCGCATGCGGACCAGCGCGGGGCTTTCACGGAGGTCTTTCGGTCCGACTGGAAGCTCGGATGCAATCCCGTGCAGTGGAATCTGGACCACTCGGTGGCGGGCACGCTGCGCGGACTCCATGCTCACAAGGCCCGCTACGACTACCTCACCCTCGTCTGGGGCCGGATGTTCCTCGCGCTGCACGACGCCCGGCCACAATCCAGCACCTTCGGGCTTACCCTCACCGCCGACCTGAGCCCGAGCACCGCCCGGGCGCTGATTCTTCCCCCTGGAGTGGCCCACGGTTTCTACTATCCCGAAGACAGCGCGGTGCTGATCGGCTTCACCGTGGCCTGGGACCCTTCAGACGACATCCGCTGCCACTATCTAGCGCCTGAGCTCGGAATCCGCTGGCCTGGGCCCGTCGAGCATATCTCGCCGTCCGACGCTTCGGCCCCGGGCTATCGAGACTTCCTGCATGCCCTCGCCTGAGCGGGGAGGGTGGGAACGGGAGATCGGTTGCTTCTCCTCCCCGCCGACAGCGGCGGGCGGGGCGGCGTCTGCAACATCCTGGCGCCGATGCAGGATCACGTCGCGGGCCCATCCTGGATTGCGCTGCGCTCCATCCAGGTTACCGCGGGCACACCGCCGTCCCGGCACCGTGGCCCGGATACTGGGAAGCGGAATCCGTGGCTACCGTCTGCAGGTCCGCCTATCCCCTGGCCCGCGCCCCACCGCCGCCGGACGCGGGCGGCGGGGTCCAGACGTTGCGGAACGCCTGGCGCGCCGGCTCGGGGATGTCGTCCGAGAAGAGGAGCCGCGCCTGTCCGCTCTGGCGCACGGCACGGATGCGGCCCCGGTCGAGCCGGTTCAGTCGGGCCACGTCCTCGCAGGCGTCGCGGTAGCCCGACGGCGGAGTGCCCTTGACGACACGCACGTGGCCCTGGTCCCCGATATCCAGGACGAACAGGGTCTGCGTGTAGACTCGACCGGCAAGCATCGCGACGAGAACGGCGACGAGCACGAGCGTGAAGACGACGTCCATCGCGACAGTCTACGGAAGCCTGGCGTCGAGGTCCCGGTGCGCGCGAGACGGCTCTCCCGCGGCGCCGTTCCAGAGTGCGCTTCGGGGCGCCGACGCCCGCAGCGGTGCGCGCTGAGCGCGAACCGACCGGCACGGAGAAACTTCGCGGCTGCCAACGGCTCCCACAGAGCCGCTGGAGACAACCCCATCCGCAGGGGTCGTCACCACCTGGGCGCGCGACGCAGCGGCTTGAGCGGAGCAGGGCGATGCCAGAGACTAGCCTGATGCTCGAGCTCGCCGGCATCACCAAGCGCTACGGCGACGTCCGGGCCCTGGGCGGCATCGACCTCGAGGTCCCGGTCGGGGAGACCCGCGTACTGATCGGCCCCAGCGGCTGCGGCAAGTCCACCCTGCTGCGGGTGATCGCGGGGCTGATCGAGCCGGACGCGGGCACCGTGAAGCTGGATGGAACGGCCCTGAGGTCGGCCAACATCCTGCAGGCCCGGCGGCGCATGGGCTACGTGATCCAGGAGGGCGGCCTGTTCCCGCACCTGCGGGTGCGGGACAACGTAGCGGTGATGGCGCGCTACCTGCGCCGCGACGCCGCCTGGATCGAGACCCGCCTGGCCGAGCTGGCGGAGCTGGTCCACCTCCCCGGCGCGCTGATGGACCGCTTCCCGGCGGAGCTCTCGGGCGGGCAGCGCCAGCGGGTCAGCCTCATGCGCGCCCTGATGCTGGACCCGGAGGTCCTGCTGCTGGACGAGCCGCTGGGCGCGTTGGACCCCATGATCCGCTTCCGGCTGCAGCAGGACCTCAAGGCCATCTTCGAGGGGCTGGGCAAGACGGTGGTCCTGGTCACCCACGACATCGCCGAGGCGGCCTTCTTCGGCGAGACCCTGGTGCTGATGCGCGAGGGGCGGATTGTCCAGACCGGCTCCCTGCGAGAGCTGGCACACTGCCCCGCCGAGCCCTTCGTCGAGCAGTTCATCACCGCCCAGCGCGAGCCCATGGCGCACCTGGCCGAGGCACTCGGATGAGGGTCGCCGCGCGGCTTGGCCTGGTCCTGCTGGCCGTGACCTGTCTGTCGCCGACGGCGAGTGCGGCGCCGGAGCGGGTGACCGTCGGCTCCAAGGCCTTCACCGAGTCGGTGATCCTGGGGGAGATGCTGCGCCGGCTGGCCGCCGGGGCCGGGGCCCGGGCCGAGCACCGCCGCCAGCTGGGCGGTACCCGCGTGCTCTGGAACGCCCTGCTCGGCGGCGAGATCGACGCCTACCCCGAGTACACCGGCACCCTGCGCCAGGAGATCCTGTCCGGTGAGGACCTGGCCGGCGACGCCGCGCTGGCCCGGGCCCTGGCCGAACGCGGTCTGCGAATGACCACGCCGCTCGGCTTCGACAACACCTACGCCCTGGGGGTGAAGCCGGCGCTCGCCGAAGAGCTGCACCTGCGCTCGATCTCCGACCTGCGCGACCATCCCGACCTGGTCCTGGGCTTCAGCAACGAGTTCATGGACCGCGCCGACGGCTGGCCCGGCCTGCGGCGGGCCTACGGGCTGCCTCAGCAGAACGTCCGCGGCCTGGACCACGACCTGGCCTACCGGGGCCTCGAGTCCGGTGCCATAGACGTCACCGACGTCTACACCACCGACGCCGAGATCGCCTACTACGGGCTGCGCACGCTCGAAGACGACCGCGATTACTTCCCGGCCTACCAGGCCGTCATCCTCTACCGCGACGACCTGGCCCGGCGGGCGCCCGAGGTGGTGGCGTCGTTCGAACGGCTGACGGGGCAAATCGACGCGGAGTCCATGAGCCGCCTGAACGCCCGGGTGAAGCTCGAGGGGCGCAGCGAGTCGGAGGGCGCCGCGG
>JASFUT010000042.1:0-15933 GCA_050050175.1 Chromatiales bacterium | reverse complement strand
GCCCGCCCATCCTTGGCCAGGCGTTCGCCGCGCTGCGAAGGTTCACTGGATCTTCGGTCGCGGGTCACCCTGGCCGGGCGTTCGTCGAGCTGCGAAGGTCCACCGGACCTTCGGTTTCAGCGGCGTCTCGAAGCTGTGCCTGCCTTCCCTGGCGCTACCGTCGGGTCCTTCTCCGGCCCCGGCCCGGCCGTCCTGGCCGGTCGTTCGTCGAGCTGCGAAGGTCCACCGGACCTTCGGTCGCAGCGCAGCATCAATTCCGTGCACGCCATCCATGGCGATACGCTTAAGCCCTTCTCGGGCCCCGGCCCGGCCGTCCTGGCCGGTCGTTCGTCGAGCTGCGAAGGTCCACCGGACCTTCGGTCTCTCCTCACCCGGGCGTTCGCCGCGTCGCGGCGTTAGGCCACGCCGCAAACGGCGCGGCTCACCCACCGCCGATGGCGTGGACGATCTCGATGCGGTCGCCGGGACCCAGCCGGTGGTCGGTGAACCGGCTGCGCGGCACCAGCTCTTCGTTGACCTCCACGGCCAGGCGCCGGTCGGCCAGGTCGAGGAGCGCAATCAGCTCGGACATGCTGAGTTGCTCCGGGATCTCCCGCTGCTCGCCGTTGAGGTAGATAAGCATGATGGCCCTAAGCCGTGTCTCTGCGGGCTGCGTACGGCTCCACGAATCCGGAATTCTACACTAAACTGACCGCTTTCCGCATGGGATGATCTGCCTTGCAGGTACCGCCGGACTGGACCGAGGACCTCGTTTCCGTGGAGCGGGCGCGGACCCTCGACGGCCTGTTCCGGGAGCGCGTGCGCCGCTCCGGCGGCAGTCCCGCGTACCGCTGGTTCGACCGCCACGCCAAGACCTGGCGGGCGCTCACCTGGGCGGAGACCTCCGCTCAGGTGGGCCGCTGGCAGCATGCGTTGGCGGGAGAGGGCCTCGCGGCGGGCGAGCGGGTGGCCGTTCAGCTGCGCAACTCGCCGGAGTGGGTGATGTTCGACCAGGCCGCCCTGGGGCTGGGTCTGGTGGTCGTTCCGCTCTACACCGACGACCGGCCGGAGAACCTGGCCTACATCATCGACGACGCGGCCGCGCGCGTCCTGCTGGTCCAGGATGCAGGGCACTGGAAACGGGTGGCCGATGCGCTGGAACACTGCGAGGCCCTCGAGCGGGTGCTTCTTCTGGAATCCGGCCCCGAGGCCCGCCGGCTGGCCGGCCGGGATCCGCGCATCAGGCTCGTCCCCGACTGGCTGGGCCCGCCTGCCGAGCCTCGCGCGCGCCACGGCGATCCGGACGCCCTCGCATCCATCGTCTATACCTCGGGCACCACGGGGCGCTCCAAGGGGGTGATGCTGAGCCACCGGAACATGCTCTCGGTCGCGCATGCCTCCCTGACGGTGATCGACGCCTACCAGCAGGACGTCTTCCTCTCCTTCCTGCCCCTGTCGCACACGCTCGAGCGCACGGGCGGCTACTACCTGCCAATGATGGCCGGCGCCTCGGTGGCTTTTGCCCGCTCGATCGGCCAGCTCGCGCAGGACCTCGTGGAGGTGAGACCGACGGTGCTCATCGCGGTCCCCCGGGTCTTCGAGCGGGTCCATGCGCGTCTGGGGGACCGCCTGCGCAAGCAGCCCGCCCCGGCCCGGTGGGTGTTCGGCCTCGCCGTCGACGCGGGCTGGCGCAGCTTCGAGCGCATACAGGGGCGGGCTCCCTGGCACCCGAAGCTGCTGCTCTGGCCTGCGCTGCAGCGGATGGTCTCGAAGAAGATCCTCGGGCGTCTGGGCGGGCGCATGCGCATCGCGGTCAGCGGCGGGGCGGCCCTGCCGCCCGAGGTGGCGCGGGTGTTCATCGCCCTCGGCCTGCCGCTTCTGCAGGGCTACGGGCTGACCGAGGCGAGCCCCGTGGTCAGCGTCAATCCGCTGGAGGACAACCGCCCGGACAGCGTCGGCGTCGCCCTGCGGGGCATCGAGGCCCGGATCGGCGAGGACCAGGAGCTGCTGGTCCGCAGCCCGGGCGTCATGCTGGGGTACTGGAACAACCATGCCGCGACGGCCGCGATGATGACGCCCGACGGCTGGCTGCGCACCGGCGATCAGGCGCGCATCGAGGACGGATACATATACATCACCGGCCGTCTCAAGGACATCCTCGTGCTGTCCAACGGTGAGAAGGTTCCCCCCGGTGACATGGAGATGGCCGTCACGCTGGATCCCCTGTTCGAGCAGGTGCTCATCGCCGGCGAAGGCCGCCCCTACCTGACCGCCCTGCTGGTGCTCGATGCCGACCTGTGGCCGGAGCTCGCCCGGGAGTACGGGCTCGACCCGTCGGATGAGGCGAGTCTGAGCGACCGCCGTCTGCTCGCGATGGTGCAGCGCCGGGTGCGCACCGCGCTCAAGGATTTTCCGGGTTACGCCAAGATCCGCCGGGTGAGCCTGCTGCTCGAGCCTTGGACGGTGGAGAATGGGCTGTTGACCCCCACCATGAAGGTCAAGCGCTCGAAAGTCCTCGAGCGCTACGCCGACCGGATAGAGGCGATGTACCAGGCCTGACGGCCGGCCCCCGCGCCTTGCGGCGCCCTGCGGGCGGCCTTAGAATCGCCCCAGCGCGGTCGTAGTTCAATGGTAGAACCCGACCCTCCCAAGGTCGTGATGCCGGTTCGATCCCGGTCGACCGCTCCAGAACCCGCGCGGCCAGTGCTGTCCGCGCAAGCCGCACATCCACCCCGACGGTCCGGTCGGCCCATTCCCCCTTTTCGGTGGGATTGGGTCATACTGGACCGGAAGACGTGTGCGATCGCGGTGCAGGCTCCAATGTCTTGAAGTCGCCAGCCCCTCACAACGCGAGGACCCCTGTGGTCGACGCCCGGGAGCAGAGCACCCGGCTGCTGTTCGACCAGGGGGTCAGCACACTGGCGGTAAGCGTGGCGGTGGCGATCGCGGCGGTGGCGCTGCTCTGGCCCCTGGTCGGGACTCCGTGGCTCGCGGGCTGGCTGACATTTATGGTCGCGGTAGCGGTCGCGCGAGGCGGCCTGATCGTCGCCTGGCGCAGACGCGTGCGCTCCAATGACGCCCTCGGGCCCTGGCGCCGCGCGTATCTCGCGGGCGCAGCCCTCGGCGGCCTGTCCTGGGGCCTGCTGGGGCTGCTGATCGACCCTTCTCTTCCCCCGCCCTTCCAGGCGATGGTGCTCACCGTGATGGCGGGTATCGCGGCGGTCGCCATCTCCACCAACGCGGTCGTGCTCCCCGCCTACCTGGCCTTCCTCGTGCCTCTGCTCGCGCCGCTCGAGTGGCGCCTGCTGAGCCAGCCCCATGAGCTCCAGCACTCCATGGCTGCCGTCGTGGCCCTCTTCGGCTTCGGGCTGTTCATCACGGCGCGCAGCTACAGCGAGCGGGTCACCCAGTCCCTGCGTCTTGCCGACACCCTGGCCAGGGCGAGCGGCGACCTCGAGGAGGAAGCCGGCGAGCGCGACCGGGCCCGGAAAGAGGTCGCCCAGCTCGAGCGCCTGTTCATGGAAGGCCCTGCCGTGGCCTTCCGGTGGGCGGCCGAAGAGGGCTGGCCTATCGAGCGTGTTTCACCCAACGTGGCGCAGTTCGGATTGGAGGCGTCTGATCTGACGCGCAGCCGCAGGTGCTATGCGGAGCTCGTCCACCCGGAGGATCTGGGAGCCGTGGAGGCCGCCGGACTGATCGCGCAGGGCCCCACGGGGCTTCGCTTCTTCGAGGGCGACTACCGCCTGCTCCTGCCGGGGGGCGAGGTGCGCTGGGTCTACGATTTCACAGTCGCCGCACATGATGCCGAGGGGCGCCTCAAGCATTACGACGGCTATCTCCTGGATATCACCGACCGCAAGCAGATGGAGCAGGCCCTGCGAGATGAGAAGGAGCTGGCGGAGACCACGCTTCACTCCATCGCCGACGGTGTGGTGCGAACGGACGAGCGGCAGCGCGTGACCTATCTGAATCCGGTCGCCGAGCAGCTTACCGGCTGGCCTCTGGAGGAGGCAAGGGGACGGGCTCTGCACGAGGTGCTGCGCCTGGAGGAGACCTCACCCCATATGAGCGACCCGGCCATGCGGGCGGGCTGGTCCGAGATCGGTCATCGGCTGCTGTCGGCGCGCGACGGCAGCCGGTTCGCCATCAGTCAGTCCGTCGCCGCCATCCGGGACTCGGACGGCCGGATGCGCGGGGCGGTCTGGGTGCTGCACGACGTAAGCGAGACACGGTCTCTCGCCCAGACGCTGGTACATCAGGCGAGCCACGACGCGTTGACCGGCCTGCTGAATCGCCGGGAGTTCGAGAACCGGCTGCAGCGCGCCCTTCAGACCGCACGATCGGACGGGGCGCAGCACGTATGCATCTACCTGGACCTCGATCAATTCAAGATCGTCAACGATACCTGCGGCCACTCCGCCGGCGACGATCTGCTCCGGCAGCTGCCCGGGGTGCTGCAGGGGGTGCTGCGCGAGTCCGACGCCCTGGCCCGCCTCGGTGGTGACGAGTTCGGTGTGCTGCTAGAGGGCTGCTCGGTACCGAAGGGGGTGGAGATCGCCGAGCAGCTGCGCGAGTGCCTGCGCGAGTATCGTTTCTTCCACGAGGGCAAGACCTTCGTCGTGGGCGCGAGCTTCGGTGTCGTCGGCATCAACGCCGTCTCCGGCAGCGTGACCAACGTGCTGAGTGCGGCGGACATCGCCTGCTACGCCGCCAAGGATCTGGGCAGCAATCGCATCCGCGTCTACGAGGCGAGCGACGCCGATCTGGCGCGCCGCCAGGGCGAGATGCACTGGATCGGCCGGATCAACGACGCGATGACCCAGGACCGCATGGAGCTGCACCGCCAGCCCATCCGCCCGGCGCGTCCGGCGTCCGATGCCGTCGAGTGGGGCGAGGTCCTGCTGCGCCTGCGCGACGAGGACGGCCACCTCAACCCCCCCGGCGCCTTTCTTCCGGCAGCCGAGCGCTACAACCTGGCGCCCCAGATCGACCGGTGGGTGGTCGAGCGCTGCTTTGCCTGGCACAGCGCGGAAGGAAGCGCGGGCTCGATGATGGGCATCAACCTCTCGGGCATCACCTTGAGCGATGAGTGCTTCCTCGACTACATCAGAGAGCGCCTCGAGCACTGGGGCGTCGCCCCCGTGGATCTCTGCTTCGAGATCACCGAGACGGCGGCCATCGGAAACTTCCGCACCGCATCGAGGTTCATCGGGGAGCTGAAGTCCATGGGCTGCCGCTTCGCCCTGGACGATTTCGGCAGCGGCCTGAGCTCGTTCACTTACCTGAAGAGCTTTCCCGTGGACTATCTCAAGATCGACGGGGCCTTCGTGCGGGACATGCTCAACGATCCCCTGGATCGGGCCATGGTGGCCGCCATCATCGACGTGGGCCGCATCATGGGCATCCGCACGGTGGCCGAGCATGTGGAGAATCAGCCGACCCTCGAAGTGCTGGCGGATATGGGCGTGGACTACGTGCAGGGCAACGGCATCGCCGAGCCCCGGCCCCTGGAAGGCGACCGGTCGGTGCGGGCCTCCGGCTGAGGACGGCCGGGCATGCAGCGGCTCTACGAGGCCCGGGACCGCATCGAGGCACAGCTGCTCGTGGACCACCTCGGCGCCTACGGCATCCGGGCGGTCATCCTGGGCGACTATCTCAGCGGGGCGGCGGGCGAGCTCTCGGCCCTGGTCTTTCCGGCGGTGTGGTTGGTGGAGGACCGCGACCTCGGGGTGGCCCGGCGCCGACTCGAGGAGTTCCTCGAACGCCTCGAGCGGGCCCCGGCCCGGGCGGACTGGGTCTGCCCGGCTTGCGGCACAGAGTTGGAGGGCGCCTTCGACGTGTGCTGGCATTGCGGGCGCCCCCGGCCGGGGTGCTGACGGGGGCGCGCGCTTATAATCGGGCCGGCGGGCGAGCCATCGGTCCGCCGCTGAACTCGACGGAGGACACTCATGGGACGGCTCTTGAAAATCCTGGCGTGGATCATCGGCGTGCTCGTCGTGCTCGTGATCGCCGTTGCGCTGATCGTCCGACTGGTCATCGACCCGAACGACTACAAGGACCGCATCACGAGCGCCGTGAAGGAGGCCACCGGACGGACCCTGAGCATCGGCGGCGACATCGACCTGAGCCTGTTCCCCTGGCTGGGGGTTGAGCTGAACAGACTCGAGCTGAGCAATGCCCAGGGCTTCGGCGACGCGCCCTTCGCGGCGGTGGAGTCCGCCGACGTTCGGGTGAAGCTACTCCCCCTGCTGAGCAAGCGAGTGGAGGTGGGCAAGGTCGTCCTGGACGGGCTGCGGCTCAATCTGGCCAAAGCGCAGGACGGCAGGACCAACTGGCAGGATCTCACCGAGCCGGGACCCGAAGGCGCCGCCGCCGAGGAGGCTCCGGCCGCGGACCGGGCAGGCCCCGGAATCGATGCGCTCACCGTCAGCGGGATCGAGCTCAGGGACGCCGGCATCTCCTGGACCGATCGGGCGACGGGGCAGAGCTACGCCGTGGAGCGACTCAACGTGCAGACCGGCTCCATCCGGCCCGGCGAGCCCGTGGACCTGGACCTCAGCATGCAGGTGCAGAGCGAGCAGCCCCGGCTGGAAGGCAAGGTGGTGCTGGCCGGCAGGGTGGAGATCAGCGAGGACATGGGACGCCTGTCCGTCAGTCCCATGGAGCTTCGGCTTGAGGACTTCGAGGGTGAGGACGGATTGGAGGCCTCGGCCCGGCTGACCGGCGATCTCAGCTTCGACACGGCCGCCGGCCGGCTCGAGATCCCCGGGATCGAGATGGTGCTGGACGCCGAGGGAGGACCCATCGAGGGCGACGGGCTCCATGCCGAGCTGGACGCGGCCCTGGTGATGGACACCCGGGCGGGCGACCTTTCGGTGGAGGGTCTTCGTCTGACGGCCGGCGAGCTGTCCGTCACCGGCGCGGTGAGGCTCAAGGGCCTTCAGTCGGAGCGCCCGCAGCTGGCAGGCGCGCTCAAGGTCGCCGAGCTCGATCTGCGCCGCTGGCTGGAGGCCCAGGGCATCCCGCTGCCGGAGATGTCAGACGAGACTGCCCTCTCGCGCTTCTCCCTGGAAGCGGACCTGGGCTCCAGGGGCGAGGAGGTGGGCGTCGAGCGCCTGGCGGTGCGCCTGGACGACACCAGCGCCACGGGCAATCTCTGGATGCGCAATCCGGACAGCCCCGCCTTCCGCTTCGCGCTCGACGTGGACCGGATCGACCTCGACCGCTACATGCCGCCGCCGGCCGAGGAGATCGCCGCTGCACCCGCCGCGGCGCCCGGCTCCGCCGACGAGGACACCGAGGTCTTTCCGGTAGACACCCTGCGCGCGCTCGACCTCAACGGCACCCTCAGCATCGGCAGCCTGACGGCCCGGGGGGTCAAGGCCGGTCAGATCGAGATCGAGGTCAAGGCGGGCGGCGGCGGGCTGCAGATCGATCAGCGCGTCGGCCGGCTCTACGAGGGCAGCTCCACCAGCCAGGTCAAGGTGAACGTCAGCGGGGGGCTGCCGCAGCTCGTCCTGAGCCAGAGCCTCGCCGAAGTGCAGGCCAGCCCGCTGCTGCTGGATCTCACCGGCCAGGACCGCATCGACGGCACCGCCCGGCTCACCGCGAACCTGACGAGCCGCGGCAACACGGTGGGCGCGCTGCGCGCCGCCATGCAGGGCAACCTGGATTTCCGCTTCGAGGACGGGGCGATCAAGGGCGTGAACATCGCCAAGCTGATCCGCGACGCCCAGGCGCGGCTGAACGGGCAGCCGGTCCCGAAGACGGGCGAGCCCCAGAAAACGGATTTCACCCTGCTCGAGGGGAATGCGACCGTGCAGGGCAACCTGGTCAACAACACCTACCTGGAGCTCAAGTCGCCGCTGCTGCGAGTGGAAGGGACCGGCACCGCCGACCTGGAGAAGGAGTTCCTGGACTACCGGGTGAAGACGACCCTGGTGAAGACCCTGGAGGGGCAGGGGGGCAAGGGGCTCAAGGACCTGACGGGCATCCCCATCCCGGTGCGCTACCAGGGTCGCTTCGACGAGATCGGCACGATCGGCAACTGGTCGATCGATCTGCAGGACGCGGCCGTGCAGGCGGGCAAGCAGAAGCTCCAGGAGAAGCTCCAGGAGAAGCTGCTGGAGCGCTTGGGCGGGGGCAAGCCTTCCGCGCCCGCACCGGAGTCCGAGGCCCCGGCAGAGGCGGGATCCGAGACCCCGGCGGAGCCGCCGTCGCAGAAAGACGCGGTGAAGGGCCTCCTCAAGCGGGGGCTGGGCCTCTGAGCGCCAGGCACCGCCCGACGGGCGTGCTGCTGACGGCAGGACTGCTGCTCTGCGGGACGCTGCACGCGGCCGCCGCCCGGATCGACCGGCTGGAGGTCGATCGGAGCGCGGACGCCTACCGCGTGGCCATGGAGGTCAGTCTGGACGCACCGCCCGACCGGGTGTGGGGCGTTCTGACCGATTTTGCCCGCCTGGGCCGCCTCTCTCCGGCCTTCCGGGAGGTGGAGGTGCTCGCGGCGCCGCCGCGCGATCTGGCCCGGGTGCGCACCCTGACCCGGTTCTGCGTTCTGGTCTTCTGCCGGGACAACGAGCAGGTCCAGGACTTCCGGCATCCGGGGCCCCGCACCCTGAGCGCCCTGGTCGACCCCGCCCTGAGCGACCTGCGCGAAGGCGAGGCCTACTGGCGCCTGGACCCCGACGGGCCGGGAACGCGCATGCACTTCCGCGCCCGGTTCGTGCCCGACTTCTGGGTTCCCCCTCTCATCGGGCCCTGGGCCATCAAGCGGACGCTCGTCCACGAGGCCGAGACGGTCTCCGCCAGGCTGGAGCGCATCGCCCGGGAGCCCGCCCCGTGAAGGGAGATTTCGCCGGTCGCGTACTGGCCTGGTACGACGAGCACGGCCGCAGGGACCTGCCCTGGCAGCGTGGGGTCACGCCATACCGCACGTGGATCTCGGAGATCATGCTCCAGCAGACCCAGGTGGCCACGGTCATCCCCTACTTCGAGCGCTTCACGGCGCGCTTCCCCGAGGTGGCCGCCCTCGCCGAGGCACCCCTGGACGAGGTGCTCCACCTCTGGTCCGGGCTGGGCTACTACGCCCGCGCCCGCAACCTGCACGCCGCGGCGCGCAGGGTGCGCGACCGCCACGGCGGGGCCTTTCCCGAGACGATGGCGGAGGTGCAGGCCCTGCCGGGGATCGGCCGCTCGACCGCCGGGGCCATCCTGGCGCTCGCCTGCGGGCAGCGCCACCCGATCCTGGACGGCAACGTCAAGCGGGTGCTGGCCCGGGCCTTCGCCGTGGAGGGCTGGCCGGGGCGGAGCGCCGTGGTGAAACGGCTCTGGAGTATTGCCGAGGAGCTCACCCCGCACGAGCGGGTCGGCGCCTACACCCAGGGGATGATGGATCTGGGGGCCAAGGTGTGCACCCGCACCCGCCCCGCATGCCCCCGCTGCCCGCTGGAGAACCTGTGCAGCGCTCACGCCGGGGGGCGCGAGGCCGACTTTCCCGCCGCCCGCCCGCGCCGGGCCGCCCCCGTGCGTCGCCTGCAGATGCTCATCATCGACGACGGCGAGGGCAGGATATTGCTCGAGCGCCGGCCGCCCGCCGGAGTCTGGGGCGGACTCTGGAGCTTCCCGGAGTGCCCGGCGGACGACGATCCCCTCGCCTGGGCGCGCGATCGGCTCGGTGTGCGCGCGGATCTGGTTGAAATCCGCCCGCCGCGCCGCCATACCTTCTCCCACTTTCATCTGGACATGATTCCGGTGCGCCTGCGCCACACCCGCGAGGGCGCGCGTGTGTCCGAGCCTCCGCCGCTGACCTGGTACGAGCCGGGCGGTCCCCGCAGCCTGGGGCTGGCGGCACCGGTGGCAGCCCTGATCTCCGAATCCACCGAAAGCCCATGAAGGAGTAGCCCATGAGTCGGGTCGTGCACTGCGTAAAGCTCAACCGCGAGGCCGAAGGCCTGGACCGTCCGCCGTACCCCGGCGAAATCGGCAAGCGCATCTACGAGAACGTCTCCAAGGAGGCCTGGCAGCAGTGGCTGCGGCACCAGACCATGCTGATCAACGAGAACCGGCTGAGCCCCATGGACCCCAAGGCACGCAAGTTCCTCGAAGAGCAGATGGAGCGATTCTTCTTCGGCGAGGGCGCGGAGGTCCCGGAAGGCTACGTGCCTCCGAAGGCATGACCCGCCCTCCGGCTCGCCGCGCCCGGCTTGACGCCGGACGGGCCGGCCGGTTAAATACGGCGCTTCGTGCGGCGCACACGGCCGCGCGTGGCCCCGGGTCGGAGCGTCCCTCCAGGCCGCGAACGGGCTCGACTGCAAGCAGATCAGACGAAGGCCAGGTAGCTCAGTCGGTAGAGCAGGGGACTGAAAATCCCCGTGTCGGCGGTTCGATTCCGTCCCTGGCCACCACTCACGCAGGCCCGCCCGATCAGAGCGTGGCTTGTCGGTTTCGGGGGTACGGCAGGAGACTCCATCGAACCGCCGCGGTTCGATTGCTCGGCCCTTCCCTGGGCCTCGCCCTCCGGGCTCGCGGCGCTCGCGCCAATCCGCTCCAGGCGGACTGGTCCGTGCCTGGCCACCATCTCCCTAAGCCCCGCTCACGCCGAGCGGATTTCTTCATTTCGGCTCCCCCGCAGGGGACTGTGTCGAGCCGGCCGGCCCGGCCGCCTCGTACACTCTGCGCCTCGCTCCGATGCGGCTGCACCCAGCGCAGGGTCTGCACCGATGCCGTCTGCGTCCGCCACTGCTGCGTGTGACGCGGCCATTCCGCTCAGCCGTCCCGGCCCAGATAGCCCTCGAGCAGGCGCGTCCACTCCGGACCTTCGATGATCCGCAGGATCTCCCGGTTGAGCTGCTCCCGGAGGAGCGAGCCCTCGGGGAGGGCGATGCCGTAGTCCTGCCGCGCCAGCACGTTCGGCAGTACGCGCAGATCCTCGGCGTGGCCCTCGCTCACCAGGTAGCGAAGTATGGGAAGGTCGTAGACCACCGCGTCCGCTTCTCCGGAGGCAAGCCGCTCGAGGGCCTCGTCGACCGTGGGCACCGTCTCGTGGCGGACCAGCTTGTCGTCCAGGTATGCGGCGCTCGTGCTCGCTCCCGCGGTCAGGACGCGCCTGTCGTAGAGGTCGTCGACCCCCGAGATCGACTGGTCGAGCTGTCCCACCGTGAGCGAGGTGGCGATGGCGGCCGTGAATCCCGAGATCATGATGATGCTGGCGAACATCCAGATCAGGCCGAGAATCCGTCCGGCGAGGGTGACCGGGGCCTTGTCCCCGTAACCGACGGTGGTCATGGTCACGGCAGACCACCAGATCCCGGAGCCGACCCCATGGATCGGATCCTGCGGAAACTGGCCGTTGCGGCGGCGCTCCACGACCCACAGCAGGGCACCGACCAGGGTCAACACCGCGAGCAGCGCGCCCGCGGACTGGAGGAAGGCGCTCGAGGCGATCTGTCCCAGGACGGAGAGCAGCGTCATCTCCGAGCGCCGGGGCACGGCGATGCCGAGTCCGGAGGTGAAGAAGGGGTGGGTGAAATCCAGGCGTTGCTCGCGCTCGGCGGTGACGGTCAGCGCCGCGGCCGCCGCATCGACCTCGCCGCTGGCGGTGGCGTCCAGCATCTCCTCCAGGCCCATCTCCCGGAGCTCGTAGCTGAGCCCGCGCTCTTCGGCGATCCGGCGGACGAGCTCGATGGTAATCCCCTCCCACCCATCCGGCGTCTTGATGCTGAAAGGCGGTGCGTTACGCGTCGCGATGGTGACCGCGTCGGCCCCGGGGGCCGCTCCGGACCCCGCGCTCGGGTATGCGGCTGCCGCCAGCGCGATGACGATGATCAGCCGGGCTGCCGGGGATAGGCGTCGTTCACTCGTGGGGCTCACCAGCGTGCTCCTTCCCGGGCTTTCGCAGTCGATCCGCCCGGCGATGTTGCCTGAAGCACCCGATGTTATCGCACTCCGAGCGGATGTCCGGTCAGCATGCCCGGGCTTCGGGGGCCTGCGCGAAGCTTCAGCTACACTTTGGTACTGAGGCTGCATGGCGGAGAAGCCCCGTGAAGAACAAGCTCATTTCAGCGTCGCTGGCTGTCCTGATCTGCGGTCTGGGGGGGGTCGGGGTGCCTGCGGGTGCCCTTGCGGACGACTCGCGGGTGCTGGACTGGCTGCGCTCCCGGGGGGACGACCGCTCGGAGGCGCGCTCTCGATTCGGCGACTGGCTGCGATCCCGCAGAGAGGGCCGTTCGGGCGACCGCTCGGGCTTCCGCGACTGGCTCCGCGCGCGCGGCGGCGACGGCAGGGATCGGGATTGGGACTGGTCGGACTGGCGCAGGCGATTCCGGGACGACTCGCCCTTCGCCGAATTCCATCGCCACCGCTGGGACGACCGTGATCGCAGCGACTACCGCGATCGCCGCTCGGGCTGGGTCTGGCCCTACCTCGGCTCGCGGTCGCAGTGGTACGGGGACGATCGCTACCCCTACGGAGACTACTGGCGCCGCTCCCCCTGGTATGGCTACGGCTACGGCCGTTACCCATATGCCTACGGACGGGAGTACTACGACGACTATGATGACCGCGACGACTACGATGAAGTCTGGCCCTGGCTCGCGTTCACGGCGATCGCCTGGAAGGTGCTGGACAACCTGAACGAGGACCAGCAGCGCCAGCACGAGATGGCCCTGAGCAGGGCCACGACCGTGCCCGTGGGAGAGACCGTGCGCTGGCGCAGCGGCTCGGCGGAGGGAGCGGTCACTCCCGTCCGGGAGGCCGCGCGCGGGCCCGGGAGCTACTGCCGGGAGTTCCGCCAGGACGTCATGATCGGGGAACGGAAGGAGTCCGCCTTCGGCACGGCCTGCCGGATGCCGGACGGCACCTGGCGGATGGATCGCTGAGCCGGCGCGCCCGCGGCGCGCTCTCAGTCAGAGGGCAGCTCTGGACCGCCCGGGATCAACCATCGGGGCGTCTGCTCCCCGCGGCGTCCCGCGCAAGGGGGGAACGCGCACGGAGCATACCTTCCTCCCTGAAACCATCGTATTTGCGACGTTTAGCCGGCTCGTCTTTGCCTTACGCTTGGAGGCACAGACCCGTTCCGCGGGAGCCCGGTATGCTCGACCCCCTCACCTGGCTTGTGTTCGCGCTGGTATATGCGCCGCTCCACTATATGCTGCCCCTCTGGCTGGCATGGCTGACCGGCGTGGAGACGGGGCGCGAGCGGGGGCGGCTAGTGCGGGCAATCGTGCTGGACTGCACTCTTTCCCTGGGCCTGGCGATCACCGCCGCACTCTGCCTCGTGAATCCGGCCCCGCAGTCCGCCATGGCAGTGCTCTTGGCGGCCGTGTTCGCCCCGTACACCCACATCTGGCTGTACCGCAGGCGACGAGGCACGCCCTGGCTGGAGGACGACGGCTCCTGACCAGGAGCGGCCGGGCGGCGGTCCGCCGGGGCTCGGGAATAGTCCGCGCCCGACGCCGGTCGGCCAATGATCCCCGCGCAGCGCCGCGACGGCCTGACCCACGATCAGGGCCCGGCCTCTAGGGGCCCGGCGGCGGCGCGCCGCCGGGCGGTCCGGGCCTGGGTCAACGCTTGTCCCAGGGCCTGAACAGGTTCTGGGTGTCCTGTGCCCCCTGGAATCCCTGTCCGCCCTGGCCTCCGGGATAGCCCTGGGAGCTGGGATAGCCGGCCGGCGCGCCCTGGCTGTCCCCGCCGTAGCCGGCCATTCCCTGGGAGGGGTCGGAATAGCTCGGTCCTCCCTTGCCGGCGGCCGGGTAGCCGGGGGTCGTCGATCCGGCGCCGGCGTATCCAGCCCCCGGCGTCCCGCCGCCTGGATAGGACGGCGAGCCGTAGGAGGGCTGTTGCATCTGCTGCTTCTCCGCCTCCAGCTCCCGGATGCGCTCCTCGAGCTTCTCGATTCGCTTGGCCGTTCCGGAGTCGGTTTGCTTGGCCTCCGCCGGGGGGGCGGTGTAGGCGGGCGCCGTCACCTGAGCCGGCGGCGCCACCCCGCCGTAGGGGGCGCCGTAGCCGTAAGGGGCACCGTAGCCGTAAGGGGCGCCGTAGCCGCCCCAGGGTCCGCCGTATCCGTAGGGGCCGTCGTCGTATCCGTCGCCTCCGAACCATCTGTTCGGATTCATCATGTCGCCGAACATGAACGCCTGGGCGGCGGGCACGTAGGCCAACGCAGCGGAGAGGGCGGCAGCCGCGAAAAGTCTGTTGTGCATCTGTATGGTCTTGGAAGACACAGGTGTAGTTCCTCCCGCGGTGGATGAACGTCTCGACCTCTCTGTGAGGCTCTTTCGCATGGCCTTATCCCGACCCTGACCTAGAGAATTATTGCACGGCTTGACGATCGCGGGAATCACGCATGCCAGGCCAGTCCCATCGGGAGGCCCCGGATGGGGGGTCCGACCCCGGTACCCGCCGATCGATGCTATGCTGGAAAGAGTTTGGCCGGTTCAAACGAGAAGCCGGAACAGCCGCTTCCGCCATTCGCTCGCAGGATCCCGCGTCCCCTCCAAGGCCTTCCGCCCATGGCGTGAGCCGGGCCCGGAGGCTCCGCGTCCGGCGCCGCGGAAGGGCCTCGGCCGGCCCGGCCGGCAGCAAGGGGAGCGCGATGTCCGAGATGAGCGATGCCCAGAGGCAGGAGCTGATCGGCAAGCTGCAGACGAGCATGCTGATGTTCTGCCGGACCCTCCACGGGATGACCGACGACGACATGGGTAATCTCCTGGATCTGGCGGTGCAGGTCCGCAGGGTCTACACGGCCACCATAGAGAAGAGGCTCGGGTCGGACGACGTCTCCCGCGCTCTTCGCGATCCGGCGTCGGTGGACACCCAGACGGCCAGGCTCTGGATCGTGCAGATACAGCAGGCCATGCCGATCCTGGGCGGTAACCCCAAGACCAAGCACTGGGTGACGGGGCTCTCGGTCTGGTTCTACTCCCTTCTCGCGTGCACCTATCCCGAGCTCAACAGCCTCGGACAGGACATGTGGAGCGAGCTCGACCGCGGCGTCGAGCGCTCCAGCGAGTTCGCCTACGAAAGCGAGGGGATCCCGGAGTTTGCGCCGCAGTGAGGCTCAGAATCCGCTGATCCTGCGCCACTCCTGATAGTTGGGCTCCGCGACGTAGCCCCGGCTCAGGATGTAGTTGAGCACGCTGCGCAGGCGGTAGAAGCGGACCACGGAGTCCACGCGGATGATCTCCTTGCCTTCCTCATCGAAGAACAGCAGGGAGGGCGCGTAGAAGAGCCCCAGGGACCGGGCCCATTCCCGCGCGGTGGTCTTGCGCCCGTCGGGCGTGACCACGGGCGTGTCCGACCACATGTCGAGCTGTACGTTCTCGAAACGCTCGAAGGCCCGGTTGATGGCGGGCTCGCGCAGGGGCTGGGAGTGCAGCACGTCGCAGGCGTGGCATTCGGGCTGCTCGAAGAACACCACCAGGGGGCGCTGGCCGGGGAAATGGCTGCGGTCCAGATTGTAGGGCGGCGGGCTGAAGAAGTCCTCCTCGTTGAGCTCGCCGGGCTCGAAGGAGATGGTGGGGTCGGCGCGCTCGAGGTACGCAGGGAAGCTCTCGCGCTTGTAGTGGTCATCTGCGACGTACTCGAGTGCCGCCCGGAAGCGGTAGGGCGGATAGTAGCCGCGCAGCCGCAGCGCCTCCTTGCCCTCCTCGTCATAGAAGAGGAGCGACGGCGTGAAGCTGGTGTCCTCGGCCAGGGCGAACTCGCGCGCCGTCATCACCTCGCCGCCGAGGGTGGTCACCTCCTCGGTGCTCCAGATGTCGATGGGGATCACCTCGTAGTGCCGCCGGGTGTAGGCGGTGATGTCGGTCAGCCCGAAGTTCACCTCCGTGAGCATCCTGCAGTAGGCGCATCGGCGCTGGCCGAAGTAGACGATGATGCCGTCCTTGCCCTTCTCCAGGGCGTCCCGCAGGTCGTCCTCGAGGTAAAGGAAGCTGTCCTTGAACCAGTCCGGGTACG
>JASFUT010000041.1:0-16081 GCA_050050175.1 Chromatiales bacterium | reverse complement strand
CATGAGATCCTGCACAACTGGTGGGGAAACGGCGTCTACGTGGATTTCGCCTCGGGCAACTGGTCCGAGGGGCTGACCAGCTACCTCGCGGATCATCTCCTGAAGGCGCAGCGCGGCCAGGGGGCGGAGTACAGGCGAGCGGCGCTGCAGAAGTACGCGGACTACGTGGGCGAGCACAAGGATTTCCCCCTGCGCGAGTTCCGCGGCCGGCACAGCTCGGTGACCGAGGCGGTGGGCTACGGCAAGACGCTCATGGTCTTCCACATGCTGCGCGGGCTCCTGGGCGACGAGGCGTTCATCCAGGGTCTGCGCCGCTTCTACCGGGACAACAGCTTTCGCATCGCATCCTGGGCCGACCTGGCCCGCGCCTTCGACGCGGTGTCGGACGAGCCCCTGGATGCCTTCTTCGACCAGTGGACCGGCCGGTCCGGCGCCCCGGAGCTGCGGCTACGTGACGCACGGGTGGAGGCCGCCGGGTCGGGCTATCGCCTCACCGCGGCCATCGATCAGATCCAGGATGGCCCGGCCTACGGGCTGAGGGTCCCGGTCGCGGTTCAGGTGCAGGGTCGGGACGAAGCGCTGGTGCGCGAGATCGTCGCCGGGGGCCGGACGGCGCCCATCGAGCTCGAGCTGCCAGCCAGGCCCCTGCGTCTGGCGGTGGACCCGGCGTTCGACGTCTTCCGCAGACTGGATCGAGGGGAGATTCCCCCGGCCATCAGCCAGGCGCTGGGGGGCGACCGGGTGCTGATCGTGCTGCCCTCCGCTGCGCCGCCCCCCCTGCTCGAGGCCTACGAGCGCCTGGCCCGCGCCTGGCGGCACGGGAGCGACGCCCGGGTCCGGATCCGCAGGGACGAAGAGCTGGCGGGGATCCCGGACGACCGCGTGGTGTGGCTCCTGGGCTGGGAGAACCGTTTTCGCCCGGCGCTGGACAAGGCGCTGGCCGGCTACGCGTTCGAATCGGGGGCCGACAGCGTGACTCTGGCCGGCGAGACGCTCCGCCGGAGCGAGCACGCCGCCGTGGTCCTCGCCCGCCATCCGGCCAACCCCGACCTGGCCTTGGGCTGGCTGGGCGCCGAGAACGCGGCCGCCATGCCGGGACTTGCCCGCAAGCTGCCCCACTACGGCAAATACAGCTATCTGGGCTTCACCGGAGACGAGCCGGAGAACGTCCTGAAGGGCCAGTGGCCGGTGACCCGATCGCCCCTGTCCGTGGTGCTGGCCGACGGCGCCGTGCCGACGCTTCGCCTCCCGGAGCGCAAGCCGCTCGCCGAGCTGCCCCCGGCGTTCTCGGCGCGGCGGATGATGGAGCACGTGCGCCGGCTGGCCGATCCCGCGCTCGAAGGACGGGGTCTGGGCAGCCCGGGCCTGGAGGGGGCGGCCGAGTACATCGCAAGGCGGTTCCGTGAGGCCGGGCTCGAGCCCGCGGGCGACCCGGCGGGAGGCTACTACCGGAGCTGGCAGGCCCGCGGCGGCAACCCGGACCGCGAGATGCAGCTGCGCAACCTGGTGGGCGTGATCCCCGGCACCCGGCCCGAGCTGTCGAGTCAGAGCCTGGTGGTGGGCGCCCATTACGACCATCTGGGGCGGGGCTGGCCGGACGCACGGGCGGGCAACTCCGGAAAGGTGCACCCGGGCGCCGACGACAATGCCAGCGGGATCGCAGTGCTGCTGGAGCTCGCACGCGTACTGGCGGACGGGCCGCCCCCCGAGCGGGCGATCGTCTTCGTCGCGTTCACCGGCGAGGAGGCGGACCGCAGGGGCTCGCGCCGCTACGTGGCGGACGCCGGTGCCCACCCCGCCAGGGAGGCGATCGCGATGCTCAACCTGGACACCGTCGGGCGGCTGGGTGACGGACCGCTCTACGCCCTGGGCGCGGAGTCGGCCCGGGAGTGGCCGCACATCCTCAAAGGCGCCGGTCAGGCGGCCGGCGTGCAGGTGGAGCCGGTGACCGAGCCGCTGGACTCCAGCGACCAGGTGAGCTTCATCGAGGCCGGCATCCCCGCCGTCCAGCTCTTCGGCGGCGCCCACGCGGACTATCACCGCCCGTCCGACACCCCTGACAGGGTCGATGCGGACGGACTGGTGCGAGTGGCGGCGGTGGCCCGCGAGGCGATCGACTATCTGGCCGGGCGCGACGTGCCCCTGACCGCCGCGGATGCGGATCGGCAGCCCCCGGGGAGGGGCGGCGGGGCGAAGGCGGCCCGGCGCGCCGCGCTGGGCACGGTGCCGGACTTCGCCTACTCGGGCGAGGGGGTACGGCTCTCCGGCGTCAATCCGGACTCCCCGGCCCAGGCCGCGGGCCTGCGCGAGGGAGACGTCCTGGTCGCCGTGAACGGCCGGCCCGTGGGCACCCTGGGGGCGTACGCGGACGTTCTGCGGGGGCTCGATCCCGGGGATCCGGTGGAGATCCGCTTCCTTCGCGGTGGAGAGTCGCACACCGCCGGAACACGTGCCGTCGAGCGCTGATTCGGAGACCAGGACATGCGCACAACCCCGGGAGCAGGGCTGGTCCTGCTGACAACAGCACTCTCAGTGACAGTCGCCGCCGCCGAGGGTGACGACGGCCGCGTCCACTATCCGGGGGAGGACCATCTGGTCGACGTCCGCCAGCTCACCTTCGGAGGAGAGAACGCCGAGGCCTACTTCTCCTTTGACGGCACCGAGCTGATCCTGCAGTCCACCCGCGGCGACGCCGGGTGCGACGCCATCTACCGGATGGACGCCGACGGCTCGAACCTGCGCCGGGTCTCCTCGGGCGAGGGGGCCACCACCTGCGCGTTCATCGCCCCGGACGGCGAGTCGATCATCTACGCGTCGACCCATCTCGCCGGGAAGGCCTGTCCGCCCAAGCCGGATATGTCCCAGGGCTACCTCTGGGCGCTCCACGAAGGCTACGACATCTTCCGCGCCGATCCCGAGGGCGGCAACCTGGTGCGCCTGACCGACACCCCGGGATACGACGCCGAGGCGGTGTACGCGCCCCAGGGCGACCGTATCGTCTTCACGTCGGTCCGCACGGGCGACCTGGAGCTCTTCCTGATGAATCCGGACGGGTCGGGCGTAGAGCAGCTCACCGACCGGCCCGGCTATGACGGCGGGGCCTTCTTCTCCCGCGACGGGAAATGGATCGTCTGGCGGGCCTCGCGTCCCGAGGGAGAGCGGCTGGAGGAGTACCGGGCCCTGCTGGCCGAAGGTCTGGTCCGCCCCGGCCACCTCGAGCTCTACATCATGAATCTCGAGGACCGCGAGCCGATCCAGCTCACCGACAACGGTGCCGCCAACTTCGGACCCTACTGGCATCCGGACGGCCGCCACGTCATCTTCGCCTCGAACCTGGAAGACCCCGAAGGCCGGGACTTCGACCTCTACCTCATCGACGTGCGCACCCGGGAGCTGGAGCGGGTCACCCGCTTTCCCGGATTCGACGGCTTCCCCATGTTCTCCCACGACGGCAAACGGCTGGTCTTCGCGTCCAACCGCAACAACCGCGTCCGCGGGGAGACCAACGTATTCATCGCCGACTGGCGCTGGCAGCCCCACGGAGAAAGGCGTTGATCAAGCTGATCGTCGCGATCCGCAGACGAGCCGGGATGAGCCCGGAGGCCTTCCACGAGCACTGGCGGAGCACGCACGCCCGGCTGGTCCGCGGGAGCCCCGCCGCGGCCCGCTACATGCGCCGCTACGTACAGTGCCACACCCTGCCCGAGAGCTACGCCCAGGGCGAGCCGGCCTTCGACGGGACCACTGAGATCTGGTTCGACTCGGTCGCGGACATGGAGGCCTTCTACAGCGATCCTGACTACCTGGAGAACGTCAAGCCGGACGAGAGCCGGTTCGCCGACATGACCCGGACGGTGTTCTTCGCGACCCGGGAAGAGCCGATCATCGGCCAGACGCCCTCCTGAGGGCTCAGGCCACCGGCTTGGGCCATACTGTGGGAAGGCCCGCCGGGGCGGACGCCGTCCGGTGTCCGCCCCGGACTTACCGGGAGGGAGACCCGTGCGATCCTACCTGACTCAACGCGCCTGGGAGACGCTGCGCCGCGCGTCTCTCCATCCCTGGCGGGCGATCAACGGCACGCTGGATGCGATCTTCTACGACATCGGCGCCCTCTCCTCGGAGGAGCGCGCGGGTCTGTCGGCCTTCGCCGGCCCCGAGGGATCCGTACTCGTGGTGCATCCGGCCAGTCGGCGGCGGGCGATCCGCTCCCTGAGCCCCTGGGACTTCGTCGGCGAGCAATCGGCGGGTGACGGCGAGCCCGTGGACGCGGTGGCCGTCGCCGGGGTCGGGAGCTCGGCCCTGGGCACGGCGGCGCTGGCCCGCAACGTGGCGGACCACCTGGACCGCCCGGTGGCGGCGGTGGTCGCGGGTCTGGGCCTGTCGGACGTGCTCGCCGAGGCCTGGGGCGGATGGTTCGTGCTCGGCGCGGCCAACAGGCTGCGCGACTACCTGGCCCGGGCCTTCGACGCGCTGGAGCTGGAGGACCACGTGCGCGACCCGACATCCCACGAGGCGGTCTCGGACGAGCTCCGGGTCGCCGCCATCGAGCGGGAGCGCTTCATCTACGGCAGCCCGGACTCCACCGCCCTCCTCTACCTGCTGCTCAAGCTCGGACCGCGCCTCCGGCTGCTGGTGGGTCACAGCAAGGGCAACTACAGCATCGCCAACGCCCTGGAGGGCTGGCTCTCGGCGCGCCGCCGGGCCGGAGCCCCCGCTCCCCGGGACCTCTGCGTGGTCACACTCGGTGCCGTCATCCGCTTCCCGGAGGAGCTGTCCGACGTGCACCAGTTTCTCGGTCAGGCCGACTACTTCGGCTGGCTGAACTCGCGCCACCTTGTGGACCACGTGGACGTGCCGGGCGCCTGGCACTCTCTCAACAGCCTGCTGCCGGGGCACCTGTCGGTGGACGAGGCGCTGCGCCGGGCCGGAGTCGCGTGAGGGGAAGTCAGGTGACGGATGACGGGAGCTGCCCGGAGGGCAGTCCTCCGGGGCCAATCAAAGGCTGCTCGCCGCGGCGAGGCCCCGCGCGCTGGACCCGGCGACCCTGAGGGACTCGTCGTGCGCGGAGCGAGCGGCGAAGGGAGCGATGACCCGCGGAGACTCAAGCGAGCCTCCCGGCCCCTGCGGGATGCGGGCGCCTGCGGGCGGCGGATGCAGCGCCCGCCAGACGACCCTAGGGGCGCCGCTCCCTGGGCCGGGCGGGCGCAGGCGCGCCGAGAAGGCCTTTTGCCTCGTCGTAGGGGAGGCCGTGGATGCCGGCACCGCGCATAGAGCTCCCCAGGGAGTAAGCCAACCCCGCGGCGAGTACCCTTTGATAGAACGGCAGCCCGGCCGCGTAGACCGGAAGCACGCGGTCGACGCTCTTCGCCGCCTGGATCTCCCGGTCGAAGTGCCTCTTCCTGTTCTCGATCAGCTCGGTCAGCGCGGGGTCCAGGGCGGCCTGGTCCGAGAGTTGGAGCGTCCAGGTCAGATCCCGCTGAAGCTCGCCCCGGCCGATGTACAGCCCCGGCGTGTCGTCGCGCCATTCCTCCGGGGCGATCGGCGACAGCCGGAACCGGCCCTCCTTGCGGTACAGCCAGTACGGCTTGCCGGGCACCGGCTTGAACTGGAAATCACTCTCCAGCATGAACAACGAGGTGAACAGCTCGGCGGAGATTTGATCCAGGTTCTTCGGCGGCGCGCAGATCCCCCTGCGCGCCTCGGACAGCGCGGCGAGGACGGAAACCTGACCTTTTCCCTGGGGGTTGGGGCTCTCAGCCATGACCTCACGGCAGCGGGTGGCAGGGCCGGGACCCGCCCGGCGGATTGAGAAGTCTAGCGGACCCCGCCCCGGCAGGACAGACCACACGCCCCCTGCGTGCTCCGGGTAATCCGTGTTAGGTTCTGCTGAGCGGCCGGGCCTCATGTGCCGAATCGAGCTCTCGGCATCAACGCGGCCGGTCGGAGCGCCCGATGACGCGGGATCACGCCTGGAAGGTGAGCGAGGCCGACTATCCGGAGGCAGCCCCGGTCCGGGAGCGGCTCGCCTTCCTGATCCGCTACGCGATCCTCGCCCCTTCCAGCCACAACACCCAGCCCTGGTCGTTCAGCGTCGGCGACGGCCGCATCGGGGTATTCGTCGAGCCGGATCGATGGCTTCGGGTGGCCGACGCCGACAAGCGCGAGCTGTACGTCAGCGTGGGCTGTGCGCTGGAGAACCTCCTGGTGGCGGCCGATCACTTCGGCTTCGAGCACCTGATCCACTACTTCCCGGACGGCGAGGAGGCCGACATCGTCGCGCGGGTGGAGCTCTCACCCTCGGCCGGCAGGCCCCGAACCCTGCGCGAAGGCCTCTTCCCGGCCATCCGGCGACGCCACACGAACCACGGCCGTTACGACGGACGCCCGCTCGACGAAGAGCACTTCCGCGCCCTGGAGGGCGCCGCCTTCGAGCCCGGGGTCTCCGTTCACCTCACCGAGGAGCTTGCGCTGCGCCGCTCGGTCGACGAGCTCACTGCGCGTGCCGACGCGCTGCAGTTCACCGACCCCGAATGGCGTGCCGAGCTCGCCTACTGGCTCGGACAGGGCGTATTCGGGACAGGCTGGCTCATGTCCAAGATGGCCAAGCTCGCCGTCACCTATCTGGACCTGAGCAAGCGCACGGCCCGCAAGGACAGGGATCTTCTCGACAGCGCCTCCGCCCTGGGGATCGTGGCCACCCGGGCCAGCCGCAGGACCGCCCAGGTCAAGGCGGGCCAGGTGTTCGAGCGCATGTTCCTGGGCGCGGCGGACCTGGGCGTCCAGGTCCAGCCCATGAACCAGATCCTTCAGCTCGCCGAGACCCGGGCGCAGCTCCGCCGGCTCCTGCCCGAGGACTGGGGTCAGCCGCAGATCGCCTTCCGCCTGGGCTACGGCGAGCCGGAGCAGCACACGCCTCGGCGCCCGATCGACAGCGTGCTGCACTCCGGCCGTCCGCTTTGACCCCGTGCGGCGCTGGTCCAAACTGAGACAGCGGGCGGTAGACACGAAGCGGGCACCGTGCAGCACGGGGGCAGCGAGTCTCACGCCCGGAGGGCCGATGGCAACCGTCCCGTCCGCGGCATCTGCTTGCGCACCCCGTGGATTCGTTGGTGGCTGCGGGGGAACACCGATCCGCAGGCGGTCCGCCACTCCCCTCGAGAAACAGCCCGGATTCTTTGTACGACTGTTGGCCGGCTCAGAGGTAGAGAACGCCGTCCCTGCGGTCCAACAGCGGGTTCCGCTCGCCTGTGGGGTTCCTGAGCCGGGCCTCGGTTCGAATCGCGTTCATCAGCTTCTCGTCCACGACTTCCGGATAAAGGCGATAGAACCGGGCCACTTCGACGGCGTGGGATTTCGCCGCGTGTTCCAGGCGTCTGCGCTCTTCGCTCTGCAGGCCATGGAGCATGAGCAGGCGTGAGGACTGCCGGTCGATGTAGCGCTGACACAACGCCTGGTGTTCCTCCTCCCGCCAGTCCTCCCGCACCAAAAAGGCGGGGAAGCTCTCCTGCTCATCGGGTCGCCGGTGGAACCACCGGGCCCGGGGTTTGCTCCCGGCACGTTCGGCGACGAGACGCTCCAGGCGGTAGTTGACGGGAGAATCGCTGCGTTCCTTTTCCTCATCCGTGGCCTCGATCGGCATGACCGCCGCCGGAAGCGCGGTCCATTCGGTGAGGGCCGGAAAATTCGCCATCTGCTCTGCCTGGATGCAGGAGAAGATGAGCGCGAGCGGCGAGTCGTCTGCCGGGTCAAGCAGCCAGTACTCGTAGTTGTCCATGGCGGGAAAAGGCAGGCTTGCCGCCGCCAGAAACCGGGCGAGCTCGAGAATCCGCTCGTCGACATCCTCGAATTCGGCAGACGATTGACCCGCCATCTCGACGAGTTGACTGTGCCTGATCCCGGCCACCCGCCTGAACTTGCGTTTGGCGCTGCGTTCCCCCGCGCCCTGTCCGGCGTTGGCCGCGTACACGAAATGGATCTCCCAGAGCTCGCCATCCATGGTGATGGCTCTGGCGAGGTCGGACTCGGCTATCTGGGCCTGACCCGAGTAAGGGGGGAGCATGCGCTGTGAATAGGCGTTAATCATGGGTGCATCTGTCTGAATGGCTGGCGCGAATGAGGTCGCTTGAACAAGCTACGTGTTCGAGCCCGGAGCTCGATCAGGCCTGCTTGTGGCCAAAGGGATCATCGGACAACAGGACGATGATGTACGGGGCGTAGGTCAGAACGGCACCCTGCACCGCGCCCAGGGAGGCGAACACGTTGGCCAACCGGGCCAGGTGCGACGGATCCTTCGGGTCCGCCTTGAGGTCCTCCAGAGCGGAGAGCAGAGGGGCGATGTCTTCGCTGTCGATATAGGTTCTCAGCATCCGGATCGAGGAGTCGATGGAGTCCACATCCACATCGCGCCTGACCGTCGCCGTGTCGAAATCGTCCGCATCTGCGAGCTCCGGCGGCACCTCGAGGGCGTCCGCCGAAGGTTCTCCTGGATCCAGCCCTGGCCTCAGCCCGGTAAACGCCTGGTGCGCCGCCTGGGCCCGCTCCTTGATAAGGGCGACGAAGGCGTTGAACTCTCTGGCACTCGGCTTGGCCAGGTAGAGGGAGATCAGGGGTTCGCCGTTTACCCGGCTGTTGAACTCCAGCCGGGATTCGGTGATGACCGGCTCGGGGTTCAGAACCGTGAGGAACACGCTCAACGTCTCCTCTTCCTTGAACGGCGACTTGATACGGACCCTTACCGAGTCTTCAGTGAGCTCCAATTCCTGCACCGAGAGAAGGCGTTTCTGTACGAGCCTGGTTGCCATGGGAGCCCAGTCCATCACCTGAGAGGTTATCAAAGTTCCTTTAATAGGTGCCACCGGACCAGCTCGACGCCAAGGATGGGGCATTTCGCCACTCGACCGGGCTCTGACGGACCCGGCAACCGACATGACATCTATTTCGGGAACATTAACAATAAACAAAGCCAGCCCCGCCCACGAGCCTTGCGTGACGGCACGGTTCAGACTGCGCTCGTCAGGTTCGAGTCTCTCACGGGCCGGCCAGCGATAAACCCTCTGCCGATCCCGGAAATCGCCGGTCCGGCGCCGACCCTTGTGCGATCCGCGGGGGCCGGTCCGGGCTCTGGCCCGTCCGCCGGGCAGCCCCGTGGAGGAGATCCTCCCGGTCCCGGTGTTCGAATGCCCCGGGGGCCGAGCGCCGGGCCAACACGGATGATGCATCGGGGATCCCGGGTGATGGCCGAGTTCGCCCGGCGCATCCCTGCGCTTCGCGGCTGCCGCGGAAGATCGCCCCCGCGATCTTTCGCAGCCGGCTTGGCGCCGGTCTGGGCCGACCAGATCGCCGGGAGCGCGGCGTGGTGCAGGAATCCACCGTCCGCGGACGGACCAAAGGACGGAGTCGAAGCAGACGAAGGCCGGCCCGAACGGCAGAGCCCAGCGACGGGCGGAATAACACCAACCCAGGGCGAGCGAGAAACCGCCAGCATCGGGACAGGCCGGCGGCGGGCTACACGGTGTCCCGCGAACAACCGGACAAAAGCATTGTCCCGTCAGACGGCCAGGCTAAAGCCACCGGCCGCCTTGGTGCACCATACGGGTCAAACCTTCCTCAGCTTGGCGTTGATATCCGGTCCGGCGTTCACGCTTCCGCCGGCCTCGATCTCTTCCTCGGTTGCGTCACGGACCAACAGCACCTCGAGATGAAATATCAGCTCCCGCCCGCACAAGGGGTGATTCCCGTCCACCGTCAGGGTCTTGTCATCCATCCGGGTTACCACGAAATCCTTCGCCTCGCCCTTCTCGTTCTCCATGACGATGGTCATGCCGAGCTCGCGGTACTCCTCCGGAACGTTCTCGATACGGTCGGTAAAGACCAGGGACTCGTCCCTGGCGCCGAACACGGCGGTGCCGTCAATGGGGACCTCAATGACATCGCCCGCAGACTTTCCGACCAGCTCCGCCGCCACCGCGGGCGCCAGCACCTCGTTGGAGCCGTGCACGTAACCCAACGGAAACTCGACGAGGGTGAGCACGCTCCCCGTCCGCTTGTCGAGGACCTTGTACGTCAACTCGACGTACTTGTTGTCTTCAATAATGTCAGCCATGGCCATTCAGAATACGGATGCCGCGAAGATCTTCACTTCGCCTTTCTCAAAGCCCAGCACCATGCGGCCGAGCCATTCACCTTCCCTCTTGGTGCTGCGCACCCGGAACAGGCAGGTGACGTGCTCGCCACGGCGAATGAAACCGAGGAAATCGTAGTCCTTGGACAGGTTCCTCGTCAGCTCACTCTGAGCGAACTGCTTGCCCAGCTCCACCTCGTTCAGGCCGAGCAGCAGGTTGTAGGAGAAGTTGCGGATGAATTTCCCGTACTGGCCCTTGTTGGAATACTTGATGAGGTCGTCCCACATCGGCAGCGCAATTTCCAGAAGCTCTTCGTCGGTTTTCTCAATAATGTTCATCTAAGGATCTCGTTAGCAGCAACAGCTCCCTCTGGGTCGCGCAATAAAAAAAGATCAACACATGACATGTTGATCTTTCTTGAAAAGATCAGCTGGAAATCCATCCCGGATTTCCAGCTGACGGGTTGCTACGCGCTTTCCTCGACCAGGTGATAGCAAGGGGCCTTCTCCATGGTCCACTCGCCGGTCTCCCGGTCACGATGGGAGACGGTCAGCACGTGCCAGTTGTCGTCGTCGAGCTTCATCGCGTCGCCGCGGTAGTAGTAGCCGGGCCAGCGCGTCTCCTTGCGGAACAGGGTGTGCTGGAGCACGCACTCGGAGGTGCGGGTGCGGTGCTTCAGCTCCCAAGCACGCATCAGCTCGTGGATGTCCTCGGCCGCGATCTTATCGAGGTCCTCCTCGAGCAGCTTGATCTTCTTCAGGCCGATGTGGAGGAGCTTCTCGTTGGTCATGTAGTTGACCCCCGCGCCTGCGCCGTACTCGTCCATCAGCTTCTGCAGGCGGTCCAGGCCCTGACGCGGGTTGATGTAGTTCGGGTTGACCGAACCCGCGGTGATCTCGTTCCGGAAGACCTTGTAGTGCTCCATGGGCTTGTAGATCTCTTCCTTGCGGCGCTCGATCTGCTCCTGGGACACCCGGATGCCTTCGGCCTTGCCGTCATCGATGTACTGGCACGCGGCCTTGGCAGCCAGTCGACCTTCGGTAAAGGAGCCGGAAGAGAATGCATGCGGCGTACCCCCGACGGCATCACCCGCACCGAACAGGCCCTCGACCGTGGTCATGCGGTTGTAGCCCCAGAAATAATCGGGCGGCGACACGTCCTCCGGACCCGAGCACCAGGCGCCGCAACCCGTCGCGTGAGAGCCCATGACGTAGGGCTCAGAGGTGGTGAGCTCCGGGTTCTCGTACTTGGGGTCAACGTCCGTTGCCGCCCACAGCACAGCCTGACCGACGGTCATGCCCAGGAAGTTGTGCCAGCCGATCTCCTCGAGGTGGGGGTCCTGGAAGGCCTCCATGGTCACCATGTGGATCGGGCCGCGACCGGCATTGACCTCACTGATGAGCGCGTGGTTGCGCAGGCAGGTGGGGATGGGCCGGTGGGTCGTGTGGGAAGCCTCCGGGTCCAGGTACTCCTTGCCCACCATCTCCTGGAGGGCCGGGAACCACTTGGATTCGTACTCTTCGCCCAGGGCGTTCTGGGTATAGGTCTTGAGGTGCAGGAAGTAGGCACCCACGGGACCGTAGCCGTCCTTGAAGCGGGCGAGAACGATGCGGTTCTCCATCTGCGTCATCTTGGCGCCCGCGTCGATCAACAGGCCATAGGCAGAGCCCGAGGACCACGGTGCGTACCAGACGCGGCCGGCACCTTCACCCACGGAGCGCGGCTTGAAGATGTTGGAGGCGCCGCCGGCGGCCACGATAACGGTCTTGGACTTGAACACGTGGTAGTTGCCGGTGCGCACGTTGAAGCCCACGGCGCCGGCGACCCGGTTCTCCTTGCTGTCATCCATGAGCAGGTGGGTGACGCAGATGCGGTTGTACACCTTGTCCGCCGACTTCTTCGCCGCTTCGGCGACGATCGGCTTGTAGGACTCGCCGTGAATCATGATCTGCCACCGCCCCTCACGCTGATAGGCGCCGGTCTCCGGGTTGCGCATGATGGGCAGACCCCACTCCTCGAACTGGTGCACCGCCGAGTCCACGTGGCGGGCCATGTCGAACAGCAGGTCCTCGCGAACCATGCCCATCAGGTCGATGCGCGCATACCGGACGTGGTCTTCCGGGTTGTTCTCCCCGAAGCGGGTGCCCATGTAGCAGTTGATGGCGTAGAGACCCTGTGCCACCGCTCCGGAACGGTCGATGTTGGCCTTTTCGGCAATGACGATCTTCTTGTCCTTGCCCCAGTAGCGCGCCTCGAAGGCCGCACCGGTGCCACCCAGACCCGCGCCGACGACCAGAACGTCGATATCGTCTTCAACGACAGTTTTGTGACCCATCAGTAGTAAACCCCTTCTTTCATCTTAAGGCCGTTGGACTTAAGCGTGTGGATGTCACCCTCATCCAGGCGGATGTACTTGGGCTCGCTGTACAACAGCTGGCTTTTACGCATCTCCTGGCTGGGAGCGGGCGCGTCCGCAAGCTTCGGGATGTGCTCGCCCCAGGGCTTCGTCGTGATGGGCGCGATCAGGTTCAGGTCCTTCTTGCCGTTGCGGAACTTGATCCGCCAGGCAATCACGCCCTTCTCCTCGTCCCGGAGCACGCGTACCGAGTGGCCCAGCGGGGCGAAGTCGGCGTACCCGCGGACATCGATCGCCTGGTGAGGGCAGGCCTTCACGCAGGAGTAGCACTCCCAGCACATGTTGGGCTCGATGTTGTAGGCACGTCGAGTGGTCTTGTCGATGTGCATGATGTCGGACGGGCAGATATCGACACAGTTGCCGCAGCCGTCGCAGCGGGTCATGTATACAAAAGTCGGCATTCTCTTACCCCTTACTCTTGTTCATCGGTGGTCGCGCCTATCAGTAGTGATAGGGCGCTTCACGGTTGATACCAAGACCCATATAACCCGGCTTGTCGCCCATGTATTCCGGGATGTCCGGATACCGCTCTTTCACTTCGGCCGCGGACAGGTCGTCGGGGATCTCGGGCAGATTCTCCCGCGAGCCGTCTGCCTTGATCACGCGCTTCTGGAACGCGGCAGCAGGCTTGAAGAACATGTGCGCGAACTTGGACCAGTAGACCGAGGAGAACAGGATCGTGGTCGCCGCGATGAACAGGACGAAGAACAGGGTTTCCCAGGCGCCGGCGCCGCCGGCCTGCAGGGCGGACCAGATGATGCCGAAGGTCGCCATGCCGAGCAGGGACAGGATGAAGATGTCGGCGCGCTTGAACTGGTACCAGGGAAGACCCTCGGCGGCCACGTCGACCCGGATGAAGAACCAGAACCAGTAGCCTCCGAAGGCCAGCATCAGGGCACCCAGGTGCCACAGGACCGGAACGATGGCCGGCGCCTGGTCGGCGGGTGTCGGGTAGCCGAAGATCAGGATGGCCGTGGTCACGACGAACAGGACGAACCCATACATGATGAACAGATGGGAGAACCGGCGCCGTTGATTGGCGAACTCGCCCGAGGTCAGGACCTCCTTGGCGAGTGTCTGGGCCGCGAGAGACGCCTTCTCGCCCCCGCTCACGGTGCGCTTGGCAGACTGCCTCGCTTTGCGGGCATTCTCGAAGAAGTACTTGGCGTTCTTCTTGTGCACCATGTCCAGAATGGTCCCGCCGGCAACCAGCAGGATCATCAGAACAACGTACCACTGCATGACCGCAGGTGGGATGAAGGCCGAGACTTCGGCAAATGGATTGGTAGTGAACATTGAACTGGGTTTCCTCTGGTCAGACTAACCGCCCGGCACATCATACTCGTCTTGGGGTAGAGCTCAACTTACTCCTTTTTTTCTCCGCATAAAACTTACTAATATAGTCACATTCATATGGTCATAATTTACAATAAGTTGCGCCCGGATCCTTATAACTTGTCGAGGTGTTCGAGGGGCGTTTGATAAACGAGCCTTCGGGCAGCCGTGGCGCGCGAGCGGTGGGGGCGAGCCTGGCGAAGGCCGGGGCTTCCGTCGCCGGAGGCCGGATGGCGGAGGGCAAAGACCTCTGGAGCCCAGGCACTGTGTGCTGTATGCTTTCCGGCTGAGTCGCGCCCGGGTGCGGATTCACCGGCCGGGGGCCAAGCCGAACCGCCGGGGCCCTCGCCGGCGCCGGTCGCTCATCGGGTGGTCAGTCTATCGGGAGGGGCTGACATCCATGACCTGATCCTCCCATAGTCCTCCGAATTGCAGAGGTGGTTTTATGAGCCAAGCACCCAAGACCAGGCCCAAGGTTCCCGAGGGGAAGACGCGCTACCTGATTACGCGGCAGAAGAAGCCCAACGAGAAGGGCTTCGTCGGTTACGACACCATCTGGGAGTCGTTTCAGAAAGAGAAGCCGTACTCGACCCCCAAACGCCCGTAAGCTGACGGGCCGCGCGGGCAGGGAAGCGCGCGCGGCCGCTTCCGCCCCCAAGTCGATCGGCAGTCACCCGCGGAGGGGCGCCCCGAATACCTGTCAAGGCGGCGGCGCCGACGCACCCACCCGCTGCAGCGCGCCGTGGCGGCACTGTATGGCGCGCTGTCGGTGTGCAGCCTGGGGAAGACCCCACTCCCCTGGGCCGCCCCAGCACGACCTCGGCACCGCCCTGCTGACACTCGGGCAGCTCAAACGCGATACCGAGCTCCCGCAGCGGCCGATCGATGCCTACCGGCAGGCCCTGCAGACATGGAACCCGGAATCCTCGCCCCGGGACCGGGCCTCCGCCCGGAACAATCCGGGCACCGCCCTGCACGCCCGCCGCGAGCAGGGAAAGACCCCCGCGTGCGCGGGCAGGCCGTCTCCGCCTGCCGCAGCCCACTCACCGTACGGACCCGCGAGCACGACCCCCAGGCCCCGGCCGAGTACAGCGGCGGCCTCGAGGCGTGCCGCCAGGCGGTGGCGGACTTCGAGGAGGCCGTGGCTGTGTTCGACGAGGCCAGCCACTCCCAGTACTCCCGACCGTCCAAGGAGCAGCTCGCCAAGGCACGCGCCCTCGCCGCCGACTTGGGGCATGACACCCCCTTGTTGTCTGCCGGAACCTCCTCTCTCGACTCGTCCGGCCCGCCGGTCAGCCGTTGAGCCGGTTCTCCACGCGGCCCTGATCCGCGCAAGCCACAGCCTGGAGGCGGAGGCAGCTACACGGGACGGCGCACCTTGCCCCTGTCAAGATGCGGGGTGGCCGGCCGGCGATTCTTCGCCTGCTTTATTGGGATCCTGCGGCTTTTCAGCCACAAATAGCCCCCGCAGGGGCGCCGGATGCCCCTCCACTGTCCGCGACGGGTCGCAGGGGTCCAGGGCCCGCGCCAGGGACTCAAACCGCATCCAGTCGGTGGGGCGCTGCTCGTCGGTCGTGGTCGGGGTGATGTCCACGCAGCGCACGTCGGCGAAGCCGGCCCGACGCAGCCAGGCCTCCAGCGTCGGCGGTGAGGGGATGAACCAGACGTTACGCATGCGCGCGTAGCGCCCCTCCGGTACCAGCACCTTCCCATCCGCCCCCTCGACCACCAGGGTCTCCAGCACCAGCTCTCCGCCGGGCCGCAGGGCGCCTCTGAGACGGGCCAAGTGCTCGAAGGGGGAGCGGCGGTGGTAGAGCACGCCCAGGGAGAAGGCGGTGTCGAATCCCTGGAGGTCGGACGGCAGATCCTCGAGCGCCAGAGGGAGGACGAAGACGGGCAGGTGCGCCCGCTCTCGCCGTTCCTGCGCCTCCGCTTCCGCGCAGCCGGAGAGCGCCAGGGGCAGGGGCCGGAGCCCCGGGTCCAGGAAGTGGCGCACGGCATAGAACTGGGCGACGAACAGCTGCGTGGGGTCGATGCCCACCGCCAGGCGCGCGCCCTCGCCCGCCATTCGCCAGCAATGGTAGCCGTTGCCGCAGCCCACATCGAGTACCCGCCGGCCCTGCAGCGGCCGGATGTGCGTTGCGATGCGGGCCCACTTCCAGTCCGAGCGCCACTCGGTGTCGACATGGACGCCGTGAATACAGTAGGG
>JASFUT010000040.1:0-16281 GCA_050050175.1 Chromatiales bacterium | reverse complement strand
CTGGACACCGACGAGATCGCCGGCTTCCATGACGAGATGCGCCAGCGAATGGAGCAGATGCACCAGCAGCAAGGCGGCCAGTAGACAGCATCCGGCCGGCGGGGCCCGCTGATCCCGCCGGCCGGCCCGGCGTCAAGGCGCCCCCTCGCCGCCCTTCCGCTGCCATTCGGCGCCTCGACCGCCGCCAGGCGCGGGCCTGCACAGGCTCAGGATCGGCCAGACCGCTTCCCCCCCCCCCGCGTGCGCCATCTCCCTGCGCGCAGCTTCCTGAAGCCCTCTAGCACCCGCGACGCCGCCCTCCGTGTAGGACTCCGTAGTCTCTGGCCGACAGCCTTTGTAGGCCGAATCTGAGCCCGCAGAAAGCGTGACGCGTTAGTCAAAAACCGCTAGCTCGAAAGAGTTAGGTTCATCCTGCATAGGACGTTTGCCGGGGCCCTGCTGCAGCCTCTTGCGGGACCGCGAAGACCACGCCCTGCGCGCACAGCCTGCACCCTTCGGACCCAAGAGGAGAACCAACATGGACATCCGAAAGACCCTCGCAGCCCTTGCGGCCGCCTCCGTCCTGCTAGCAGCGTCGGCCGCGTCCGCTTACGACGACGTCACGCCCACGCTCGCGGCGGGCATGGTTGCAAACGACAACGCCTACATCCTGGATGTGAGAACCGACTCGGAATGGACGTGGGTCGGCCATCCCGGCTACAACGATAGGATCCCCGACGGCCAATATCTCCTGGGCAGGGTGGTGAACATCTCCTACATGATCGAGAAGTCGGACAGCATGGTCGTCAATCCCAGCTTCGTCACTGACGTCCTCGACCAGTTCGGTGACGACCGCTCGGTGAAGCTCATCTCGATGTGCCGCAGCGGTGGTCGCAGCGTGCTGGCCGCCCTAGCGCTGGAGGCAGCTGGATTCACCCAGGTTTACAACATGACCACCGGTTTCGAAGGTGGGAAGGACAGCTACGGGTACCGTACCGTCAGCGGGTGGAAGGTCGACCAACTACCGTACATCTTCGGCGGAGAAGGAGCCTACGCCGACTGAGCAGGCCGCGGCTCAGTCGACCGCCGGGGCCCAGCGTAAAGCGGTTTCGCGGAATGCATGCGGCCCCAGCGCGGCTCAACGCAGGTGCAGAAGGCAAGGGGCGGAACTTGCAACGTCCTTGCCCGGAATACCCGCACAGGCACGTCCACTAACGTCAATCGTCTCCTATAGGGAAGGAATCCGTCATGGTTACCGCGATCAGAATCATCTGGCTCCTGGCCCTCGGCCTGGCTCTGGGCCCCTCGGCCCATGCGCAGGACGACGAGTTCCCCGGCCGGGCATTGTTCATCGGCGTAAACCCCATTGAGGTCGAGGAGCTCTACGCCAATCTGGGCGACGTACACGTCGTCGACGTCCGTTCGAAGTACGAGTACGAGACCCTGCACATCAAGGGGGCGCATCACGTCGCCTTGTACGACTCGGACTTCGTCGACCAACTCAGAGCGCTGCAACGCGAGGAGGACAAGCCCCTCATCTTCTACTGCAACGGCCGCAAGTGCTACAAGTCGTACAAGGCGGACGAGAAGGCGAGAAACGCCGGTCTCAAGGACACCCGGGTGTTCGATCCCGGGATATTCGAGTGGGCGGAGGCCCATCCGGAGGCGGCAGTGCTGCTCGGCGAATCGCCCGTTCCTCCGGGCAGCCTGATCAGCAGCAACAGCCTCGAATCCCACATGCTCGCCCCCACTGAGTTCATCGAGCGCGTGGAGGACCAGTCGCTGGTGCTCGATATCCGGGGCCCGCTCCAGAGGGGTCTGGTGGGCGTCTTTATCCTGGACACGAACATTTCGATGGACGACAAGGCAAAGCTGCTGGAATTCATCGGGCGCGTGAAGAAGGCGAAGAAGCCCCTGTTCGTCTACGACATGACGGGCAAACAGGTGCGGTGGTTCCAGTACTTCCTCGAGCAGCAGAAAGTGCCCGAGTACTACTTCATGAAGGGCGGCATGAAGGCCTACTTCGAAGAGGTGATCCGGGGCTGAAGCCCGCGCCTGGCCCGCATGATCGGGCCGGTTGCGGGGACCGGCCCGCGGCCGGAAGATCCGCACCGTTCCCCGCTGACTGCCGCGCACCGCCCGGACCCCCGCGGGTCCGGGGGAAAGAAAAGACGACCCCGCCTGAAGCACGGCGGGGTCGTCCAATGCAGAGCGAACGGACGCCGCCCGCCTACATGAGCGGACGAATGATGCCGCAGGCGTCGCGGGCACCTCCGGCGCAGCCCTTGTTGAGCTCGTCTTCGTGGTCGCAGTAGGTGTCCTTCCCGGTGTGGATGATGAAAGCGCTGCCATCCTTGTCGAGGATGCTCAGCCGGCCGGGTGAGAGCGTGACGCGATTGGTTACCGTGTGCATCACCCCCACGCCGTTCTCCACCTTGATGTTGACCAGATCGCCCATGTGGTAGGGGTGGTTGAAGTCCGGTGCGTCGGGGGTCGACTTGCCGAACGGGCCGGGATCGTGGTGGCCCTTGGCTGCACCGCAGGGCTCGCAGGCCGCGGTCTCATGAATGTGCACCGCGTGGTCTCCATCCGAAAGCCCCCGTACCACCATGTAGATCTCCACCTGCTTGATCCCTTCGGCGCTCGGGATCTCGTGCAGCAGGGCCGTGCCGATGACGTTCTTGTCCTCGCAGCCGTTGATCGTGGCCATTGCCACGTCCACGTCCTTGGGATTTCCCGCCAGCGCGCCGGTCGCCGCGGCGGCCAGCAGCAGGCCGGCCAGTACGCCCAGCGGGCGGGTTGCGTGAGTGCTGTGCATGGTGATCCTCTCCTCTGGTGCTCGTGGGTTTGGCGTACCCTGTGAACGATAGCAAGGACCCGGCCGACTGCAACGCCGGACCGCCCATGGGCTCTCCGGACAATGAACCTGGCGCAGCCGCCGAGCAGCCGCCCGGGTCGGGGCGGGTCCACGCACGGGCGGGGGATTCATCGCGGCGCTCGCCGGCGTCGCGGACAGCGCGCGGCGGCAGTGCTGAGCGCCCCGGCGGGCGCTGCGAGGCCAGCGCGGCGGCCGGGTCGAGGTGGGGGGCGAGACCGGTTTCGTGTTAAGATAGTGCCATTCCGGTGTCCGCGGTCATCTGCACAGTGCGTGATCGGTCCGGTCCGGGAGAGACGTGACCAATACGCTGTGGCGGGGATATACCGCCGGACCATACCGGTTTCCATCCAGCACGACGTAACTGTAATTCTTCTGTCAGCCGGATTACTGCGCGCCCGCTGAGCCCGGAACCGGGCGCCGATTCGACGGGCGCCGGCCGCCCCACGGCCCCAGACAGGAGAGTTGCATGCGCACGATGTTCATAGGAAACCTGGCACAGGACACCAGCGAGTCCGATGTCCGCGATCTTTTTTCCCGGCACGGTACGGTCCGGTCCGTGAGACTCGCCACCGATGTGTTCAGCGGCCAGTGCAAGGGGTTCGGTTTCGTGGAGATGGAGGGGCACGAGGCCCGCGCCGCCATGGCCGACCTGGACGGCAAGTCCTTCAAGGGCCACTCGCTGCGGGTCCGGGAGGAGCGCAAGACCGCCAAGGGCGGTCGGCGCACCCGCGGGCGGCGCTGAGGGGGCACGGCCGGGTGCCCCATCCCGGCGGCCGACGCGACCGGTCGCCGGTCACGGAGATACACCACTACGGGATCATCAGATGGAAGACGAAGCGAAGCAGATCGAACAGACCAGGGCGACCCCGATGAGCCAGGGGCCGGCCCACTACCGCGTCGCGTCGGTGCACAAGTCGACAGGGCCCGGCGGCGCCGAAGGCGACGACTGGCACCGCTACGTGCTGACGGGCGGCCGCTCCGCGATCACGGGCTGGTGCCGGGGCACTCGAGAGGAGGTCACCGAGCACGCGGCGCGCTGCGCCGAAGAGTTCAATGCACGCAGCGACGGCAAGCGCAATCCACACTGGAGCCGCAGGACACCCGCGCCGAAAGCAAAAAGCCGGGCCGACTGACGTCGGACCGGCCCTGGCCCTCGATGCGGAACCGGCCCGAAGGGGCCGGAACCGAAAGAGGCTTACTGCTGCTCGGTAGAGCCCTGCGGCGCGGCAGGCTGGGCGTAGCCGGGGTAGCCGCCCCAGGCGCCGGGGTAGCCGCCGTAAGGACCGCCCCAGGCGCCGGGATAACCGCCCCAGGCACCGGGATAGCCGTACCCGTAGTACGGGTAGCCATAGCCATAGCCGTAGCCGCGACCACGGCCGCTGCCGCTGCCGCTCATGCTCATGTTGAAGTCGCCGCTGCCCCAGCCGTCGCCGAACCAGTCGTCGCCCCAACCGCCGGGACCACCACCCCAGGGACCGCCCCAGAAGGCGTTGGCCGAGAAGGAGGCGCCGGCCAGGCCGACGAACGCGGCAAACGTCGCGGTCTTGATCGTCTTATTCATCATGTTGATTCCTGTATGTTGGGAATACGAATCACCGGATCTGCGCGTACAGGACTCCCGCACGGGCGAGAGCGGCGGCAATTCCCCCGTCTGCTGGCGACGAAAGAATATCCAAGGCGAACCCCGCGCGAAGGGCGTCGAAGACCGGCCGGCCCAAGAGCCCTGCCCGGAAACCCCCTATTCACGGCTTCTTGGGAAGCCCAGCTTCGGTCGGGTCGCCTTGCCTGCGTAACGCAAACCCAATGCCGAGCCGGCCGTGTCGGGTACATCCCGACCGGCCGGGCTCAGACGGAGTATAGCGAATAGCGCGGCGCTACGCGATTCCGTCATTTCACGCCGCCGAGGCGGCCCCGTCGTCCGTCACCAGGAGCTCATCGTCCAATGCCATTCCCCAGCCCCGGACCGCGGTATGGCCACAGGGACCGGGCCCTTGCCTGGATCGCCCCCCTGGCGCTGCTGTTGACACTGCCCTCGGCCGGCTGTGTCGGCTACTACGGCGGTCCGCACCGGTCGGCGGCCACGCCGGGGTACGTGCTGGCGCCCGAGAGCCGGCTGGGGGACAGGCGTCTGACGGCCACCTTTCTCGGCAACACCACGGTGCTCGTCACCGACGGCGAGACCGCGCTGATGACCGACGGGTTCTTCTCGCGCCCCCCTTGGTGGCAGGTGCTCTTCGGTCGGGTGGCACCAGACGAGGCGGGCATCCGGCGGGCCCTCGCCCGCGCGCGCGTGGAGCGGCTGGACGCCGTGCTCGTAAGCCATTCGCACTACGATCATGCCATGGACGCCCCGACCGTCGCCCGGCTGACCGGAGCCAGTCTGGTAGGGTCGGAGTCCGCCCGCCAGATCGCCCTCGGCGGCGGCATCCCCGAGGAGGACATATGCGTGGTGGTCCCCGAGCCTGGGACCGGCCCGCCGGAGAAGGGCGATGCCGACTGCGTCCGGCCTGCCCGACTGCCGGACTGCCGGGTGCCGGCGGGCCGGCCGCTGTGCTTCGGGAAATTCCGCGTCACCCTGGTGGAGAGCAGGCACGGCCGCTCCGATCTCGGTGGGCTTCTTCCTTCCGGTCCGGATCGGGTCGCCGAGCCCCTGCGCCCGCCGGCCCGATTCACGGACTACAGGGCCGGGGACGTCTACTCGATTCACATCGACCATCCCCTGGGTGCCGTGCTCGTGCACGGAAGCGCCGGGTTCCGACCGGGTGCGCTGCGGGGCTACCGGGCCGACGTCGTGTTCCTCGGCGTGGCACTCCTGGGTGAGCAGACCCCGGAATACGTGCATCGGTACTACGAGGAGGTCGCAGGCACCGTCGGAGCCGGTACGGTCGTGCCTATCCACTGGGACGACTTCACCCGGGGTCTCGGAGAGCCGCTTCGGCCACTGCCCGACGCGATCACGGACGTGACCCGCGCCATCGACTTCCTCGACGAGAGGCTGGAACGGGATCCGGAGGTATCCCTGCTCAGGCTCCCCGAGTTCATCCCGTTGCTCGTCGGCAGCGACGCAGCCTCGACCCGAGCTCAGGAGGCGCCCGGCGGAACCGCCGCCGCTCCCGCCGCAAGAGCCGCCTTGCCATGAAGAGGCCCGGCAGACGGCTTGATATATTTAGCATTTCCTAATATACTTATATTGAACCCGGCTCGCGGACCGGCGATCCCGGTCCAACGCGGGGCCCTCGACAGCGCATGCCCGTGGACTGGTCCCGGCCATGCCCCGGAAAACGCGGACGGATGCCATGGGCACCTATGACACGCACATCAAACGCGACGAGAGAATCGCCGCCGAGGTGGAGAGCTTCCGTCAGGCACGCTTCCCGGGGATACAAACCGCCGCACATCCGCCGCCCCGCCCCGGAGAGGCGCTCTACCCGATCCTGGCCTACCGCCCGTCCAGGGGCTTCCTGAAAAGGCTGCGCACGGGCTTGCGCCCTTGAGCAGCGCCCTGCGGCGCGCCCCGGGTTCCGGGGTGTCCCTCCCCGGCGCGCCGTACACAGGCGCGCGCCCGGCCCCGGCTCGCCGTGCGGCCGCTGGGGCCGGCCGTCTCCCCGGGTGCCGCATTCGCCTCTATCATTCACCGAGGCCGCACCGGCGAGCGTCGACCCGCCAATGACCCCGAATCCCGGATCTCCGCCCTCCGCAGCGCCCTGGCTCGTCGTCGGCGCCAGCGGCTACGTCGGCTCGCACCTGGTGCCACGGCTGCTCGCCGAGGGAGTCCGCGTCCGGGCGGCGTCCCGCGATCCCTCGGTGCTGGAGGCCCGCGGATGGGAAGGTGTGGAGACCGTCCGCGCTGACGCCCTGCGGCCGGAGACCCTCGCGCCCGCCCTGCAGGGCGTGGAGGTCGTCTACTACCTGGTCCATTCCATGGCGGCCGGCAGGGACTTCGCCCGCCTGGACCTGCAGGCCGCCGCCAACCTCGCCCATGCCGCTGAGGCGGCGGGCGTGCGGCGCATCATCTACCTGGGCGGGCTGGTGCCGGACGGCGCCGAGACCGAGCACATCCTGTCCCGGCGGGACACGGGCGAGGTGCTGCGCCGGGGCGGGGTTCCGGTCACGGAGCTGCGGGCGGGCATCATCGTGGGCCCGGGCTCGGCGGCCTTCGAGGTGATGCGCGATCTGGTGTACCACCTCCCGGTGATGGTGACGCCCCGCTGGGTGCGCGCCAAGTCGCCGCCGCTGGCCCTGGACAACCTGCTCACTTACCTCGTCACGCTGCCGTACGTCCCGGAGGCCACCGGCCAGATCTACGACGCGGGCGGCCCCGAGTGCCTGACCTACGAGGCGATGATGGGCGAGCTCGCCGAGGCGGGGGGGCGGCGCAGGCCGTTGATTGTGCCAGTGCCCGTGCTCTCCCCCCGGCTCTCATCCTACTGGCTCAGGCTGGTCACGTCGGTGCCCACCGACGTGGCCCGGGCACTCATCGAGGGCCTCAAGCACGACTTCACGGCGGACGACGCGACGCTGCGCGCCCTGGTCCCGCAGCGCCTCCTGGGCTTCCGCGAAGCGGTGGAGGCGGCATTCGAGGCCGAGCGGCACAGCACCGTCCAGGCGCGCTGGACCGAAGGGGCCTTCGCCATCCGCGGCCGGCGCCTCGACTACGCCTACTACGCCAAGCGGACCTCGGGCAGCGCGGTGACCCGCGCCCCGGCAAGCGCCGTCTGGCGGGTGGTCTGCGCAGTCGGCGGGCGCAACCGCTACTACTACCTCAACCTCCTGTGGACCCTTCGCGAGACCCTGGACTGGCTGGCGGGCGGCCGCGGGCTGAAACGCGGCCGCCGGCACCCCGAGGATCTGAGAGTCGGCGATACCGTCGACTCCTGGCGGGTCCTGGGGCTGGAGCCCGAGCGCCGCCTGACCCTGGAGTTCGGGATGAAGGCGCCGGGCGCCGGGGTGCTCGAGCTCGAGATCACGCCGGAGTCGGAGGAGCGCACCCGCCTGACCGCCACTGCCTACTGGCACCCGGCCGGCGTCTGGGGCCTCCTTTACTGGTACGCCCTCGAGCCCTTCCACCTGGTGATCTTCAAGGGCCTCACCCGGGCGATCTGTCGGCGGGCGGAGGCGGCCCGGCCCGTGAGACCCTGAGCCCGCCCGGGAGCGCCGGTCGCTTCGCGACGGGCGGCCCTGACGCCCGCAGGCAGGGCGCTACAGAGCCGCGGACGGCCGGCCTGGCAATACCTCTGAGAAGGGCTGTATCATCGAGCGCCGTCCAAAGCCCGCGCATCCGAGCCATACCCAGGAGGCCTATCGTGAGCGAGCCCCACTGGATCTCCCCGCTGTTCTCCTCGATCGACGCCCGGGACGCCGACGGCTTCTCGGCCCGGCTCGCCCCCGACGTCGTCTTCCGCTTCGGCAATGCCGAGCCGGTGGAAGGCCTCGAATCGGTGCGCCAGGCGGTTGCCGGCTTCTTCCAGAGCATCGCCGGCATCAGCCACCAGGTGTCGGACACCTGGGTCGCGGGCGACGCAGTGATCTGTCAGGGCCGGGTCACCTACACCCGCCACGACGGAAGCCGCCTGTCGGTGCCCTTCGCCAACATCTTCAGGATGAGCGGAGAGCGAATCCGCGAGTACCTGGTCTTCGTCGATGCCTCGCACCTCTATACGCCGTCCTGAGGCAGACGGTCCCGACCCGTCGATGCAGTCCGGCCCGCCCTCCGCGCCTTCCCGCCCCGGGCCGCCCCGCCGCTTCCCCGCCGGACTCGGCGCCCTGTGCCTCCTGTGGGGACTGATCTCCTGCACCGGCGCCTTCGCGCTCTCCGACCCCGCCACGGCCCTTGAGGAATACGTCGGCACGCCGGACCCCGCCTACGGGGTCGTTCAGGAGGAATCCAGGGCAGAGGACGGCTACACGCTGCACCGCCTCAAGGTCATCTCCCAGGGCTGGCGCAGCCCCGGGGAGGTCGACCCCGTCCAGTGGCGTCACTGGATGGTCGTGGTGGTGCCGGACAGGGTGCAGGGGCGCACGGCGTTCCTGATCGTCACGGGGGGATCGAGCGACGATCCACCCCCCGGTACAGGCGACGAAGCGGTTCGCGTCGCGACCGAGGTGGCCACGAAGACCCATACGGTGGCTGCGGTGCTCTTCCAGGTGCCGAACCAACCCCTGCGCTTTCCGGACGAGGCCGGGCCCCTCGCGGAGGACGCCCTGGTCGCCTACTCCTGGGATAAGGCGATGGACACGGGCGACTGGGGCTGGCCGATCCAACTGCCCATGGTCAAGAGCGTGGTCCGGGGGATGGACGCCGTCCAGAGCACCGTGCTGCAGTCGACGGACCATGCCGTGGTGGATCGGTTCGTGCTGCACGGCTACTCCAAACGGGCCGCCGCGGTCTGGCTCACGGCCGCAGTGGACCCCCGCGTGCGTGCGATCGCCCCCGGTGTCTTCGACTTCCTGAACTTTCCCGTGCAGGTGGAGCACCACTTCCGGGTGTACGGCTTCTTCACGTCCGCGGTGCAGGACTACGCGGACTACGGCATCCTCGACAGGCTGCGCACCCCCGAGGGCCGAGAGCTGGCACAGGTCGTCGACCCCTACGCCTACCGGGGACGGCTGGACATGCCGAAGCTGGTCATCGTCGCCACCGGCGACCAGTTCTTCATCCCGGACGCGGCGCGCTTCTACTGGTCGGACCTGCCGGGGGAGAACCTCCTCCAGGCCATTCCGAACGTCGCCCACGGTCTGAACCGGCCCACGGTGATGTACCGGGCCCGGCGGCGACTGACCGCCTGGTACGCGGCCATCCTCCAGGAACGCGCGCTGCCGGTCGTCGACTGGCATCTCGACGACGCCGGCCGGCTCGTCGTGGAGTCGACCCCCAGCCCCGTGCTCGCCCTGCGGTGGAGCGCTTGGAACCCCTTCTCGCGGGACTTCCGTCTGGACCCCATCCGGACCCTGTGGCTGCCGCGTCCGATCGGCGAACGCGACGACGGCACATTCGTCGCAAGTCTGTCGCCCCCGCCCTGGGGCTGGCGCGCCGACCTGATCGAGCTGTACTTCCCGAGCCCGCTGCCCGGCCACCTTCAGGTCTACACCACCCGGGTGCTCGTGAGCCCGGACAGGCTGCCGGGCCGGATCGAGCAGCCCTTGAGGGACCCCCGGACCCCGGCCTGGTGGAGCGAGCGAATCCAGGCCGCGCTCGCCGGCCGGCAATCCGACGGCACCGACGCCGAGACCTTGGCCGGCTACTTCCCGATCCCGTTGTTCGCAGGATCGGTACCCTCGCTCGCCGAGGCCGGCGTGATCCTGAACGGCGCCGGCGGGGGCGCGGCGGAGGCCGCACGAGCCGAATGCCTGGCCCTGAGGCTGAACCTGGCCCGGGGTGAGGCCGGCTGGTACTCGCGCACGGGCACACCCGGACGCTTCGTCTGGGAGGACTGGGACCGGGCCTACCAGGCCTTCCTCGGGGGCGACCCCTGGACCGCCGGCGAGGTGTGCAGCGCCATCAACCGCCTCTGAGCCGTAGCCGGGGCCTGCCGCAGCGCACCGGACTGGACGCCTGGGCCGGGGTCCAGCAGGGGTTCAGCCTCCCTGTGCGAGCCTGTCATTACCGGGGGAAGTCTCCCAAGACCAGGAGAGCTCCGATGAGCAGACCGCACAGTTTCCTTATGACGGTCCTCGTCGCAGGGCTGACCCTGCCGGCGGCAGCGCCCGCCGGTGCGAGCGGCGGATACCTCGGGGCCCTGCAAAGCGACCCGGGCGGGGAACCGTTCGTTCGAAAAGTCGATCACCGGCGTCACTAAGACGGGCGGAGGTACGCCGACCGCTACCACCACCGCTCTTACCGGGATCGTCACGACTACCGCCCCTACTACCGGCCCTATTACGGGGATTACGCGCCCTGGAGTGCATATCGGTACGACGACTACTACCGATACCACGACCGCCATGACGACGATGACGACGAGTTGCTCTGGTACGGGCTGGGGGTGATGACCCCGCTGCTGCTCGAGAGCCTTTACGGTTACTGAGGCGGCGAGCCTCGTCATTCGGCCGCGGGCCGGCCGAGCAGGTAACGCAGCCGCGTCGGTCCGCCCCTGGTCTCGCGCTCGACCCAGGCCGTGTGCAGCCGTCCGGCCCCGTCCAGCGCCACGGCGGGGTGGGTCTGCTCGGAGGGCCCCGACGCCCCGGGGATCGGCAAGTCATCGCTCCACCCGCCCGCCTCCGGCCAGCTCAGCATGACGTCAGGGTTCCCCTCCCGATCGTCATCCCAGGCGACCACGGGCCCCGCCCCTGCGGCGCCAGCCACCGCGACGTGCCATTGCCGGGCCAGGCCGCCGAAGGCATCCTGCACGCGGACGTTGTCCCCGAAGCGATCCTCCCCCGGGAGATAGCGGGCGGCGTACACGTCGTAGCCCTCGCGGAAATGGCGCTTGTCCGCCCAGGCCGCGAGCAGGCCCGTCTCGCCGTCGGCGCCCAGGGCCACGCGAGCCACCCCGTGGCCCTTCCCGTACGGCATCTGCGGACCCGGCGGATCCTCACTGATGCGTTGGGGTCGCTCGAATCGGCAGGGGCGCCCCGGGTCCGCGACCCCGGCCATGATGACCGTGTGACCGGCACGCCGGTCCTCCCAGGCGGCAACCGCCCGGCCGGCGACCGTCGCAGCGGCGGGATAGAGCTGGTCTGCGGCCGGCGGCTCCGGATCCACGGGGCAGGCGGCGAGCACCACCAGACCGCCGTCTGCACCGACTTCCAGGCGGGCGGCGCGGATCCGGGCGACAGGGCCGGCGCGCTCGCTCCAGAGGGCCAGCACCCGGGCGCCGTCCATCGCCAGGCTGGCCTGCGCGCCCGCCTCCGTGCTGAGCCGCGATGCAGGGCCCGGCCCGTCCGGGCCGACGACGCGGGCAAGCACCTGGCCGCCCTCCTCCCAGGCGAGGACAAAGCGGTCGCCCCCCAGACCCACCAGCGAGGGCTCGTAGGCCTCTGCGTCGCCGCTGATGCGAAGCTCCCGGAACCCTTCGGCGTCGGCGCCCTTGCGCGCCAGGTAGACCCGGGGCGTGCCGTCGCGATTGTCCTCCCAGACCACGCCGACCGTGTCCCCGGAGACGGCTATGTTGCGTCGCCCCGCGGACTCCAGATGGTGGAACACGCCAGGCCCCGCCGACCCGGTCACGGCGATCGGCTCCCCGAACGTCCAGGGCTGGGCGAAGGTCAGCCCCGGCGCCAGCAGCACGGCGCCGATCGCCCGTGCACACCGCCGGCTCATGTCCCGTCCGCCGGGCGCAGGGCCTCCTGAATGCGCCGGTCCGCCTGCAGGAGGTCCTCGGTGCGCTGTACGCCGACCATGCGCAGCAGCAGGTCGCCCTGCGGTGTGAGGAAGGAGAATACGGGGGTCACGAAGGCGTCGTAGCGGGTGCCCAGCTCCCGCTCGGTGATGCGCTCGCCGCTGGGCAGGCGCAGGCGCTCGCCGCTCTCGGAGTCGACGTAGGCGAGCACGTAGTGTCCGGTGTAGCGCTCACGCACCACCGGGTCGGAGAAGGCCTCCTTGTTCGTCTTCTCGCAGTAACCGCAGCCGTAGCGCCCGAAGTACACGAAAAGCGGTCTACCGCCGCTCTGCGCCTCCTCCAGCGCCTGGTCGAACGGCAGAAAGGGGTAACCCTCGGGCGCATCGGCGCGCGCGCCGACCATCGCCCCGAAGAGTAAGAGCATAGCGCCCAGCCGCAGCATGGCACCCTCCCATCGGTCTGTAGGGACGGCCTCCAACATACCGCCCTTTCCGGAGATGATGCCAGGCCTCGGCCGGTGGAAGACCCGGCACCGGAGGCGGCGCGTCCAACGAGGCGGCTCGCCCGCCGGGGGCCCCGGAGGCGGGCCGGACCGGCGAGCCGGGGAGGCGCCTCGGGCAGCCCGCGACCGCTTGCCGGGCTCCTGAGGTTGGACTATGGTTGGTGCTCCGATCCTTCCACCAGAGCGAAATGGGGATACCTTTATGCTTCCACGCACCTGTCAGGTACTTGCGGCGACGGCTCTTCTTGGCATGACGTCGGCCGCGCTGGCGGTTGACGATGCCCTCATCAAGAACTGCGAGGGCTGTCATGGCGAGAACGGAGTGAGCAAGTGGTCCGATATTCCGACGATAGCGGGGATCTCCGGCATCGTCCACGAGGATGCGCTGTACCTGTATCGCGACGAAGAGCGGCCCTGTGAGGAGGTGAAGTACCCCACGGACGACAGCAAGCCCGCCACCAGCATGTGCGCGGTGGCCAAGGACCTCAGCGACGAGCAGATCCAGGAGATCGCGGCGCACTACGCGGCCCTGCCCTTCGTGCCGGCCGATCAGGAGACGGACGCCGCCAAAGTCGCCCAGGGGATGAAGGTCCACGAGGAGCACTGTGCGAAGTGTCACTCCGATGGCGGATCCAACGCCGGTGATGACGCCAGTATCCTCGCGGGTCAGCAGATGGGCTACCTGCGCCAGGCGTTCAAGGACTTCGCCGCAGGCCGGCCGCAGCCCTCCAAGATGGAGAAGAACCTGTCCGAGCTGAGCGACGCCGACATCGAGGCGCTGGTGCAGTACTACGGCAGCCAGAAATAGCCACAGGCACCGGGACTGAAGGCCCGCCGGCCCTTGGACCGGCGGGCCTTCTGCGTTGTGACGAGGCGGGGCCGGCGTTACCCGGTGCGCGACGAGGGTCCGCCGCGGTTGATCGCATCCACCTGCGCGTTCAGGGTCCAGAGGTCATAGAGCACCCCGAGCAGCGCCAGCCCGCCGGTCAGCAGGTAGTCGGGCCGTCGTCGTAGCGCCGGCCGGCCTCTCGGTCCATGGAGGGGGTCAGAAACAGATCGACAATCCATCCCACGAGCAGCAGTCCCAGGGTCAGGAACCACAGAGTCCCGGTAAGGGGCAGCAGCGGTGGGCCCCCATGAATCCGAAGATCCAGAGCACGTAGCCCACCAGGATGCTGTGCGTGTCCTGGTTGCGCGCGCGGCCCGTCATGGCCTTTCCCCTTGGTCGAGCGTCTGCGGCCCGGGATGTCCGCGCCGGCCTCCCGGGCGACAGCCGCAAATGTCTGAGGCATGAACACCCTGCTCGTGGCATATTAGTGTCTATCGATCTTGCCACGGGGCCGGACACCCTGGCACCGGGTCCGGGGTGCAGGAGCCGCAGACATGAACAGCCTTCCGAGAACAGGCGCCGCCGTCTTCTTCGACGTGCTTACGGACCTGGGTGTCGAGTACATCTTCGGGCACACGGGCGGTGCGGTGATACCGCTGCACGTGGAGCTCAGCAAACGCATGAAGCGGGGCGAGCCGGTGCCGCGGTTCATCCTTTGCCGGCAGGAGGGCGGGGCCGGCCACGCCGCGGAAGGCTTCGCCCGGGTGAGCGGCCGGCCGGGCGTGGCCCTGTCCACATCGGGCCCCGGGGCCACCAATCTGACCACCCCCATCGCAGACGCCTACAAGGACTCGATCCCGACGGTGTTCATCACGGGCCAGGTGCCGAGCGCCGCCATCGGCACCGACGCCTTCCAGGAGGTGGACACCCTGGGCATCACGCGGTCGATCACCAAGCACAACTACCTGGTGAAGGATGTCCGCGACCTGGAGTGGATGCTCCGCGAGGCCTTCGAGCTGGCGGCCCACGGCCGGCCGGGACCGGTGTTGGTGGACATCTGCAAGGATGCGCAGCTCGCGCGGACCGCCGAGCAGAATCCGCCGCGCAAGCGTCATCGGCCCTCCATACCCTTCGACCCGGCCCGGGCCGACGCCATCCTCGATGCCCTGATCGAGGCCGAACGTCCTGTGGTGAAGGCCGGGGGGGGCATCATCAGCGCGGATGCCGCCGATGAGCTGCGGGCCTTCGTCGAGCGCTTCGATGTCCCCGTGACGACCACGTTCAACGGGCTGGGCGCCGTTCCGTACGCGCTGCCCCACAACCTGGGCATGCCGGGGATGCACGGGACCGTTCCGGCCAACTACGCGCTGCGCGATGCCGACCTCATCCTCACCCTGGGCGGCCGGTTCGACGATCGTGTGGCCGTTAAGGGGTTCGCCCACGAGAAGCGCATCGCCCACGTGGACATAGACCCCTCCGAGATCGGCAAGACGATCCAGCCGGAGCTCTTTCTGGTGGCGGAGCTGAAGACGTTCCTCGACTACGCCCTCGCCTCGGGCCGCGCGGCAAGCCACCCCGCCTGGACGGCGCGGGTCCAGGAATGGAAGCCGAGGAGGCACGCCCTCTACGCCCGGGGCCGCTACATCAAGCCCCAGGCCGTGGTGGAGGCCCTGTCCGAGCTGACCGGCGGCGACGCCACCCTCGTCACCGGCGTCGGCCAGCACCAAATGTGGTCGGCCCAGTACTACCGGTTCGCACGCCCGCGCCAGTGGGTGAGCTCCGGGGGACTGGGAACCATGGGGTTCGGATTGCCCGCCGCCATCGGCGCCTGGTTCGCCGACCCGGGCCGCCCGGTGGTGCTGATCGACGGCGACGGCAGCTTCCAGATGAACATCCAGGAGCTGGCGACCGTCGTCGCCAACGCGATCCCGCTGAAGATCTTCGTGCTCAACAACAGCTTCCTCGGCATGGTCCGCCAGTGGGAGGACATGATGGACGAGGGACACCATTACGAGACCTGCCTGGCGCGAAACGCCGCCTGCGATCCCCACTGCAACGACCTGGACCAGAGCTGCCGGCGCCAGATGCCCAACCTCACCGGTCTGCAGTACGTTTACCCCCGCCTCAAGACCCTCCGTATCAGGACCCCGGAGCGCATGGAGGCACTGATCGCCGAGGCACTGGCCCACGACGGCCCGGTGCTCGCGGACGTCTGGGTGGACAAGGCGGAGGACGTCCTCCCCATGGTCCAGCCGGGCCGGGGCCTGGGCGAGATGATCGAGGCCTGAGAGCGGGCGCGGGCCGGGGCCGCCGGCAGGTCGGGAACGCCGGCCCCGGGGCCCGTCCCGGGCATCCGCACCCAAACCTCGCCCGCATCATCGTCGCTGACGATCGAGGCAATCAGAACAATCGATTTCTGTTATTCGCCATCGGTCCTTATCTTCCTTCTCGAGGCGGGACGAGCCCGTCCCCCAGACTTTTCACAGAGAGAGAGGATTCGACATGTTGCCCAACCGCGAAGGCAAGACGGTGCCCCAGGTTAGCTTCCGTGTCCGCCGTAACGGCGAATGGGAGGACCTGACCACCGAGCAGATCTTCGAGAACAGGACCGTGGTGGTGTTCGCCCTCCCGGGCGCGTTCACCCCCACCTGCTCCTCGTCCCACGTGCCGCGCTACAACGAACTGGCGCCCTCCCTCCAGGAGAACGGTGTGGACGAGATCGTCTGCGTCTCGGTCAACGACGCCTTCGTGATGGACGCGTGGCAGAAGGACCAGGGCGCCGGGCATGTCCGGTTCGTCCCGGACGGCAATGGAG
>JASFUT010000039.1:0-16319 GCA_050050175.1 Chromatiales bacterium | reverse complement strand
CGGTCATACACGGCGTTACGTCGGGGCCTCCGGCGACCCCGCACGTCCTGTGCGGTCGTTCGTCGGGGTGCGAAGGTCGACCGGACCTTCGGTTCCTCCTCGCGTCGCCGAGTCGTCTGCCGCGCCGGGCTCGTTCCGAGCAGGCATCCCTGCCGCGACCGGGACGGCTTCGACGGCCCCCGGCCCGCACGTCCTGTGCGGTCGTTCGTCGGGGTGCGAAGGTCCACTGGACCTTCGGTTCCTCCTCGCGTCGTCGAGTCGTCTGCCGCGCCGGGCTCGTTCCGAGCAGGCATCCCTGCCGCGACCGGGACGGCTTCGACTGCCCCCGGCCCGCACGTCCTGTGCGGTCGTTCGTCGGACTGCGAAGGTCCACTGGACCTTCGGTTCCTCCTCACCCATAAACCTGGCGGGGGAGCCAGAGGACGACGTCCGGGAATACGATGCAGATGCTCAGCCCCGTTGCCTGCAGCACCAGGAACGGAATGGAGGAGCGGTAGATCTGACCCATGGTGATCTCCGGCGGGGCGACACTCTTCAGATAGAAGAGGGCGTAGCCGAACGGCGGGCTGAGAAACGACATCTGCATGTTCACCATGTAGACGACCCCGAACCACAGGGCCAGCTCGTCCGGAGGGACGCCGGGCAGGCCGAAGACGCCATCGAAGCTCAGCGTCTTCATCAGCGGAACGAAGATGGGCACGGCGAGAAGCAGTATGCCGACCCAGTCCAGGAACATCCCCAGGATCACCAGGATGACCATCATCAGGACCAGGATCCCGTAGGGCCCCAGACCGGTGCCGATGATGGCCTCATTGACGAAGGCCTGCCCGCCGTTGACCACGTAGAAGCCGACGAAAAGGGTCGCGCCGAAGATGATCCAGAGCACCATGCCGGTGACCCGGAGCGTCGTGATCGCCGCCGCGCGGGTGTTGGCCCAGGTGAGCCGGCGGTGCATGGCGGCGACCACGAAGGCCCCGAAGGTGCCCACACCCGCGGCCTCCACCGGGGTGGCGATGCCCGCGAAGATGATGCCAAGCACCAGGGTCACCAGCCCGATGGGTGCCGCCATGTTCCTCAGGAGCCGGACCTTCTCCCGGGTGCTCACCCGCTCCTCCCGCGGCAGGGCGGGGCCGCGCTCGGGTCGGAGCCAGGTCACGACGACGATGTAGAGGATGTAGAGGCCCGACAGGATCAGGCCCGGCACGACGGCGCCGATGAACAGCTCGCCCACGGACTGCTGGGCGACCACGGCGAACAGGATCGCCAGGATGGAGGGCGGGATCAGGATGCCGAGCGTGCCGCCGGCCAGGATCGAGCCGCAGGCGAGCGTCGGATGGTAGTGGCGGCGGACCATGGCGGGCAGGGCGATCATGCCCATGGTGACCTCGGTCGCCCCGATCACCCCGCACATGGCCGCGAGCAGCGTCGAGGCGATGATCGTGGAGATTGCCAGCCCGCCCCGAAGCCCGCCGAGGATCTTGTAGACCATGTCGTAGAGCTCTTCGATAATCCCCGCCCGCTCGAGCATCGACGCCATGAAGATGAACAGAGGGATGGCCGAGAGCTGGTAGTCGGTCATCAGGGGGAAGATGCGCGACGGCAGGATGTTGAGCATCCGCGCATCGCCGAAGACGAACAGAAAGATGCAGGCGAGGCCGCCGGTGACGAACGCCAGCGGCAGCCCCGCCATCAGCAGGATGGCGAGCGAGCCGAACATCAGTACGGTGAGCCACAGGATGTCGATCTCGAGCCCCATGGCTCAGCCCTCGGGCCGTGTTTCGGCTTCCAGCGGTATCGCGGGGTTGCGGACCGCCGCGATGTCCTTGACCAGCTGAGCCACCCCCTGGATGAGCAGCAGCGCCGCCCCGAGGGGGAGCGCGAACTTGACCGGCCAGTACTGCACCCCCCACTCCGTGAAGGAGACCTCTCGGACCTCGAAGGCGTCGTGGAAGAAGACCCAGCCGGTCGTGAGCAGGGTCAGAACGAAGATAAAGAAGAACACGGAGGTGATGATGTCCGCGACGGCCCGGGTACGCGTGGAGAACTGGCTGTAGATCACGTCGACTCTCACGTGCGCGTTCTCGCGAAGGCAGAATCCCCCCGCGATCAGGTACTGCATCCCGAACATCAGGAACATTCCCTCGTGGGCCCAGTTGGTCGGCGAGTTGAACACGTACCGGGCGACGACCTCGTAGTAGTAGACGAACACCGCGATGATCGACCAGTAGGCCACGAGCTCACCCGCGAAGCCGTTGATGCGGGACACCACGCGGTTGAACAGGAAGGGCTCCCGGGTGTCGTCGTGCTCCTGCTCGACCGCCGGACAGTGGAAGCCCTCCTCCCCGGGCGGCGCCATCTCGATCGCGTTCCGGCGCCGCACGAGCCGCGGCAGCAGCGCGGCGTCCACCAGCATCCCCAGCAGAAGGAGAAGGCCCAGATAGCGCGCATAGCGGCTCCAGCGATCCTGAATCTCCCCGGTCGCGCGCTCCTCCGCCCCGGCGGCCGCGAGCCTCTCCCGCGCGTCGGCCACGGCTGCACGGGCGTCTGCCACCCGGTCCCGGCTGCGGTCGTTCTCCAGCCGCTCCAGCCGCCTGAGCGCCTTGGCCAGCGACTTCTCGGCCCGGCCCAGCCTCGACTCGGCGATGCTCAGGCCGTTGAAAGCGTTGGAATGCTCCTGTCGTGCGGTGCGCCCCTCCGCGTTGACCGCCAGGATGGCGACGAAGAGAACGATGAACCCGAGCGCCCAGCGACTCTTGAGGTAGAGGCGGTGCATGCCGATGAAGCCCCCGGCGAGCCAGAGACCGTAGGCGACCGAGAGCGACACCGGCCCTTCCCGCGGCCGGGTCCGGGATCGCCGATAAAGGACGAAGGCCAGCAACGGGAAGACGATCAGTCCGCCCCAGTAGGCCCAGTGCGGCAGTACGAAATCCAGCTCCGGCATGCTTGGACTTCCTTTCGCCCGAGCCGCGGATCGCGGGTGCGGCAGGGCTCACAGTGAAGACGCCCCCGCCGCGAGGGCGGGGGCCCGGTCGGGGGCTTGCCCGTCAGGCCTTAAGCTCCAGGCCCTTGATCATGTCGGGGGTCACGTAGCCCAGGGAGCCGGACATCATGTAGTCGAGCTGGATCTTGAAGGCCCTGGCGGCGGCGGGGCTCTTGTTGGCCCACTTGAACCAGAGCGGCACGGCGAGCTCGGTGAAGATCTCCACATCGTCCTGGCTGAGACGCGTGATCTCGGTGCCCGCCTCCTCGAACTTCTTCCAGGCGTCCTGGTCCGCCTTCTGGATGGCCGCATGGTGCAGGTCGGAGTAGACGTGCACCTCCATCTCGACGAACTGCTTCATCTGCGGCGACAGGGCGTCCCAGGACCGCTTGCCCACCGTCAGGTCCATCAGGTCCACGGGCTGGTAGATCGACATGAACCCCGGCGGTCCCATGGAGATGTAGTCCGTCACCTGATGGAAGCCGAGCGCGTAGTTGATGGCCGGACCCACGTAGTCGGCGACATCGATGGTCCCCTTCTCCAGGGCGGGAAAGATCTCGGACCCCGGCAGGAGGGTGGTCTGGGCGCCCGCCGCCTCGAACACCTCTGCGACCATGCCCCCCGGCAGGCGCATCTTGCGGCCCCGGAAGTCGTCGATGGAGCGTATGGGCACCTTGGAGTGGATGATGTTGGGACCGTGGTGGATGGGCCCGACGTAGACCATGTCGAACTTGGCGAAGAGATCCCTCGCGAGCTCGAGGCCTCCCAGGCCGTAATAGAAAACGTCCCACTCGTGGGGGTTGCGCAGCCCCAGCGGATAGGAGCTCAGGAATACCGCCGCCGGCATCCGCCCGGCCCAGTACAGCGTGAACGGGTTCATGGCATCCAGCACGCCGTTCTTCACCGCATCGAACAGCTGGAACTCGCCCACCACATCCTTCGCGCCAAAGGGCTGGAAGGCCAGCTCCCCGTCCGTCTTCTCGACGATGCCGCCGCACCAGTCCTTGAAGATCTGGAGCCCGATGCCTCCGGGCCAGGAGGTCTGTATCTTCCAGGTCGTGGTCTTGCCCTTCTCGGCGTTGCCGATGTAGGGGAAGCCGAGGGCGGCGGTGCCGGTCACGCCGGCCGCGGCCTTCAGGAAGCGCCGGCGCGAGCCGCTGTCGGCGCGCGGGGTCCCGGGTGTGTCACTCATGGTGTCCTCCTCCTTCTCGCTTGGGTCTGTGAGACAGCATGCGCCGGCTCTGCGACCGGTCGGACGCCTTGCATTATTGTTCGCGAACGCCGCCCCGGGCGGGCTTTCGCAAGGGATTCCCGCGACGGCTCAAGCGAGTATAGACCAGCCGTCGGCCGCACCCCCGTCGGCCGTTATCCGCCGACCAGCAGGATGCTCAGCCGGCGGGGTCCGTGGGCCCCGAGCTGTATCGTCTGCTCCACGTCGGCGGTGCGCGACGGCCCGGTCAGCAGGTTTACCCCCCGTGGCATGGTCTGCAGCTCGGCCCTCAGCCGGGCCCAGACGTCCTCCGGGTGGGGCAGGATGCGCTCGCAGTCGAGCAGGCAGAGCAGGTGGTCGGGCAGGAAGCCGAGACCGGTCGGTGTGTCGGGGCCGGACAGCAGGACCAGCGAGCCGGTCTCCGCGATGCCCGCCCAGGCGACGGAGACGCAGACGGGGTCCGACGCCCCGGCCTTGCGCATCTCCGGGCGGCGCTGCGCTGGCCAGGGAAGCCCGCGCAGGCGCTCATCCGGCGCCGCGACGAGCGCGGCCCCGACCGGGGTCGCGTCGAGGAGCATCTGGACCGCCCGGGCGTCGTCCCGCACCCGGTGGACTTCCGCCGCCGCGGCCTGCGCCTTCTCGGCGAAGGCGCCCGGGACATCGTCGGCGATGCGGGGCAGCGGACCCCGGCCGGTCTCCCGCAGCCAGCGATCGACCGCGCCGGCGCGTCCCGGGTCGTCGGCCCGGCCCAGGGTCCGCCTCAGTCCGGCGAGGATGCGCTCGCGCGATCCGCTCATGGCCGGTCGTCATCCCCGCGGTTCCAACGGGCGAAGAAGGTCCTTCCCTCGGGCGCGGGCAGGTCCCGTGCCGCAGTCCAGCCCGAGGCCAGGGGGACGCGTCGCAGGCGGCCGCGCCGCCCGCCCATGAGGCGGAGCATCCGGGCGCCGAGGCCGGTGAGCAGCCGGTAGAGCGCCGGGCGCAGGGCCAGCGCCGCCCAGGCGCGGACGGCCAGGCGGCTGCGGCGCGGGGTAACCCGTCCTTCGAACGCCTGGAAGCGCAGCTCCCGCAGCAGCGACGGCAGGGGGATGCCCATGGGGCAGACCTCCTCGCAGCGCCCGCACAGGGTTGAGGCCTCCGGCAGCACCGCCGCCTCCTCCAGGCCCAGGAGCCAGGGGGTGAGCACCGAGCCCATGGGCCCGGGGTAGACCCAGCCGTAGGCATGGCCGCCCACGGCGCCGTAGACCGGACAGTGGTTCATGCAGGCCCCGCAGCGGATGCAGCGCAGCATGTCGCGCAGCGGGCTGTCGAGCATGGCGCTTCGGCCGTTGTCCACGAGCACCAGGTGAAACCGCTGCGGACCGTCGGGGTCCGAAGGACGCCGGGGGCCCGTGTACCAGCTGGTGTAGGCGGTGATTTCCTGGCCGGTGGCACTGCGCCCGAGAAGCCGCAGCAGCACGCTCGCGTCCTCCAGTGTGGGCACCAGCTTGTCGATGCCCGCTACGACCACGTGGGTGCGCGGCAGGGTGGCGGTGAGATCGCCGTTTCCCTCGTTGGTGACGAGCACGACCGAGCCGGTCTCGGCGATCAGGAAGTTGGCCCCCGTGATCCCCAGGTCGGCCTCGACGAAGCGCCCGCGCAGCACCCGGCGGGCCTCGTCCACGATGGAGGCCACCGTCTCCAGCGGACCGGTCAGGCCAAGGGCACCGTGGTGCTCGCGAAACAGGCGGGCGATCTGGTCGCGGCTCTTGTGCACCGCGGGGGCGATGATGTGGCTTGGGGGCTCGCCGGCGAGCTGGATGATGTATTCGCCCAGATCCGTCTCGACCACCTTGAGCCCGGCGCCCTCCAGGGCCGGATTGAGACCGATCTCCTCGCCGACCATGGACTTGCCCTTGATGATGCGCCGCGCCCCCTCGGCGCGGCAGAGGGCGATCACGAGGTCCCGGGCCTCGGCCGCGGTCTCGGCCCAGTGGACCCGGCCGCCGGCGGCCTCGACCTTCCCCTCCAGGCGCTCCAGGTAGAGGTCCAGATGGTCGAGCGTATGCTCCTTGATCTCGCGCGCCCGCCGGCGCAGCGCCTCGTACTCCGGGAGCGCCTCGACCGCCCGCGCCCGATTTTCGATGAATCCCCCGCCGGCCCGCCCCAGGGCCTGCTGCAGCTGGTCGTCACGCAGCGCGCGGGCGGCGTTGGCCTTGAAGGAGTGGACCTGGGGCCTCATTCCCCGCTCCCCCCGATGCCGGGGCCCTCGGCCGTGCCCGCTAGCACCTCGGCGACGTGGAACACCCGCACCCGGGACCCCCGGCGGCCCATGCGCCCGGCGATGTTGAGCAGGCACCCGAGGTCTCCCGCCAGCAGGGTGTTCGCCCCGGTGGCCTCCACGGCCGAGATCTTGTCGTCCACCATGCGGGCGGAGATCTCCGGGAATTTGACGCAGAAGGTGCCGCCGAAGCCGCAGCAGGCCCGGCTGTCGGGGAGCTCGGCCAGCTCGAGTCCCTTTACCGAAGCGAGCAGGCGCCTGGGCTGGGCGCGCACGGCCATCTCGCGCAGCGACGAGCAGGAGTCGTGATAGGTGACCCGGCCTTCGTACCCTGCCTCGACCCTCTCCACGCCGAGAACATCGGTCAGGAAGGAGGTCAGCTCATGGACCCGCTCCGCCAGCGCCTCGGCGCGGTCTCGCCAGGCCGGGACGTCCGCGAAGAGGGCGGGGTAGTGGTGCCGAAGCATGCCCGCGCAGGATCCCGAGGGCACCACCACCGCCTCGTAAAGCTCGAACGCCGCGATCACCTGGCGGGCGATGGCCCGGGCCGAGGCGCGGTCGCCGTTGTTGTAGGCGGGCTGGCCGCAGCAGGTCTGGGCCCGCGGGACCTCGACGCCGCAGCCGGCGTCGCGCAGAAGCTTGACGGCCGCGAAGGCGACCGAGGGCCGGAACAGGTCGGCGAGGCAGGTGACGAAGAGTGCGACGCGCATGGTCTCGGCCTCACTCCTTGAGGTCAGGGTTCGGCCCGGATCGGCCCCCGGCTAGAATCCGTCCTCGAACGAATCCTCCATCGGTCGGGCGTCGCCTCACGAATCGACCGGATCCACGGCGTCGTAGCGGCGGCCAGCCGCGATCGGACCTCGCTCGACACATGCCCGCCTCGCGGCCCAGACCTCCCGGGCCCGGGGCGTTCGTCCGCCCCAGCGCCATCCGGGGAAAGGCCGGCATGAGGGGAGTCCGAAGCGCCGGCCCGGAAACAGCGATGCCCGATGCGGCAGCGGCATGGCGCGGACACCGCACGACCTGGATTGCGCCCTGCTCCATCCGGGCCAGGCTCAGGCATCGCCATGATGATCCCCTTGGCCCGCCCGGGCCTTCAGCTCCCGTCGCCGGCGGTGCAGCGTGGGCTCGGTGTAGCCGTTGGGCGCCTCGCGGCCCCCGAAGACCAGATCGCAGGCCGCCTGGAAGGCGATGCCGTCGAAGCCGGGGGCCATGGGCCTGTAAAGGGGATCGCCCGCGTTCTGCCGGTCCACGACCTCGGCCATGCGCTTGAGCGTGGCCGATACCTGTGCTTCGTCGACGATGCCGTGATGCAGCCAGTTGGCGACGTGCTGGCTGGAGATACGGCATGTGGCGCGGTCCTCCATCAGCCCGACGTTGCGGATGTCCGGCACCTTCGAGCACCCCACGCCCTGATCGATCCACCGCACCACGTAGCCCAGGATGCCCTGGCAGTTGTTGTCGAGCTCCTGCTGGATCGCCTCGGCGGACCAGTCGGGGCTCTCGACGACGGGGATGGTCAGAATTGCGCCGAGGCTCGCGCGGTCGCGACGGGCGATCTCCGCCTGGCGCTCGGTCACGTCGACCTCGTGATAGTGCATGGCGTGCAGGGTGGCCGCGGTGGGCGACGGCACCCAGGCGGTGTTGGCGCCCGCACGTGGGTGAGCGGCCTTGGCCTCCACCATGGCGCGCATCTCCGCCGGCATGGCCCACATGCCCTTGCCGATCTGGGCACGGCCACGAAAGCCGCAGGCGAGGCCCACGTCGACGTTCCAGTCCTCGTAGGCCTTGATCCAGGTGGCCGCCTTCATGTCTTCCTTGCGCACCATCGGTCCGGCCTCCATGGACGTGTGGATCTCGTCACCCGTGCGGTCGAGGAACCCCGTGTTGATGAAGATCACCCGCTCCCGGGCCTCGTGAATACAGGCCTTGAGGTTGACGGTGGTGCGCCGCTCCTCGTCCATGATGCCGATCTTCAGGGTGTTCGGAGCCATGCCCAGGGCCTGCTCGATGCGCTTGAACAGCCGCACCGCGAAGGCGACCTCCTCGGGGCCGTGCATCTTCGGCTTCACGATGTAGACGCTCCCGGCCCGCGTGTTGCGATACCGGCCCAGGCCCTTCACGTCGTGCAAGGCGATCAGCGCGGACATCATTCCGTCCAGGATGCCCTCGGGGATCTCCTCGCCCTCCGCGGTGAGGACCGCGTCGGTGGTCATCAGGTGGCCCACGTTGCGGATGAGCATCAGGCTGCGGCCGGGGAGGGTCAGCTCCGTGCCGTCGGGGCGGATGTAGGTCCTGTCGGCGTTCAGGGCGCGGGTCCGGACCTTGCCTTCCTTCTGGAACCTCGTCTCAAGGTCTCCGCGCATGAGACCGAGCCAGTTGGCGTAGACCGCCGCCTTGTCGTCTGCGTCTACCGCGGCGACCGAGTCCTCGCAGTCCTGGATGGTCGTCACCGCGGACTCCAGCACGATGTCCTTGACGCCGGCCGGGCTCGCCCTGCCCACCGGGTGCTCGCGATCGATCTGCAGCTCGATGTGCAGGCCGTTGTTCGCCAGCAGCACAAGGCTCGGCCGCGAGGGATCCCCGGCGTAACCGGCCAGGCTGGCGGCATCGGCGAGGGTGGTCTGCCCGCCGCCCGTGAGGCTGACCGCGAGCGCGCCCCCTTCGATCCGGTAGCCGGCGGCCTCTCCGTGACTGCCCTCTGCCAGGGGAACGGCGCGGTCCAGGAAGGCGTTCGCATACTCGACGACCCGCGCGCCCCGGTGCGGATTGTAGCTGGCGCCCCGCTCGGCACCCCCTTCCTCGGGGATCACGTCGGTGCCGTACAGGGCGTCGTAGAGGCTGCCCCAGCGAGCGTTGGCCGCATTGAGGGCGTAGCGGGGGTTCATGACCGGGACGACCAGCTGGGGGCCTGCCAGGGTCGCGATCTCGGGATCCACCCCGGCGGTGGTGATCTCGAAGTCCCCGGGCTCGGGCAGCAGATACCCGATGTCCTCCAGCAAGCGCCGATAGGCGGCCGCATCCAGGGGCTGCCCCCGATGATCCCGGTGCCACTGGTCGATCTGCCGCTGCAAGGCGTCGCGCCGCGCCAGCAGCCGGCGATTCTCGGGATCCAGGTCCCGGACGATCGCTGCAAGGGCCTGCCAGAAGTGTTGGGCGTCCACTCCCGTGCCGGGGACGGCCTGATCCGAAACCAGATCCGATAAGACGCTGGCGACCCGCAGGCCGCCGATATCCCTGTAGGTCGTCATCCAGATACGCCTCCCGGTGCCGCCCAGGGTTCAGGCCCGCGGAGCCCGGACCGTCGATCGCACCCATCCCGGTGAGGATAGTCCGCCAGCGACCGGTATGCCGCAACCACGGACTTTTGGCGGTTGGGAGGACCCTGGCCGAGCACGGCGCCGGTTCGGCGCATCAGCCGCCGCCGACGCGGGTCATGTCTGCGCAAGGGTCGCGCGCAGGGGGCAGGCAGGGGCCGCAGCGCCCCTATGGGCGGGTGGTCATGCGCGGGCGCTGGACATCGGGTGAACGACGACGGCGTGGCTCACGCGCACCCTGCGGACTTCGCGACCTGTTAAGGGCTGCCATAGCCGGCCGGCGACGCGGCGGCATCCCTGCCGCCGCGGACTGCCGCAGGCCCGGGAAGCTCAGCGCTTCGCCGCGCAACGGCGACGAAGGGCGTGGGCGAGCCCCAGGATGACGAGGGTCGCCGGCAGCGTGGGATCCACCGGCGATCCCGGGCTGACCGTGCAGCCGACAAAGATATCGCCGTGTCCATCCTTGTCTTCCTCTGCTTCGTCCTCGTGCTCCACTTCGTCATCCTCGTCGTCGCCCCTGCCGCATTCCTCGCCGTCGGCCACGAAGCTGTTGGAGGTGCCCGTGAAGTCGGTGCCGTTCCCGAGCATCCCGCTGCAGGCGAGGCTGGTGTCGCCGCACTCGATCTGCAGCTCCTCGGTGTCGAAAAGCGCGACGCTATCGGTGAAGCCGTCGTTGTTGAAGTCCTCGACGTTGATGCGCGTGGGCTTCTCGTCGTCGCGTCCGCAGCGCACCTTGTCCACGGCCACGTCCGCGCCCGACGCAGAGAAGCGTACCGAGGTCATCCCATCGCTGTCGGGGTCGATCGACTCCGGCACTTCGATGACGACGTCCGCCGTGCCCTGGGGCGTCTGACCCGTCCCGCTCACCCCGAGCTCTACCGAGGCCTCGTCGGGATCGTTGCTGGCGACTGTCAGGCATCCCTGGTCCAGCCCCTCGTTCACGGGCGCATAGCTCACGGTGAGGCTCTGGCTGCTGCCCGCCGGAACGGTGAATGCCGTCGTGGGCGACCAGCTGAACTCCGTGCTGGTCCCGGTGCAGCGATCGACGAGGCTCACGCTGAGAGGCTCGCCTCCCAGGTTGTGAACCATCGCCGTCAGCGACTCCGAGTTGCCGATGGTCACCGTCCCGAAGGCCAGGGCTGCCGGGTTGAGGCTGATGTCGGGCGGCACCGCGGCGTTGCCGGAGCCGCTGAGATCCAGCGAGACCTGGGGCTCGTCCGGGTCGTCGCTGCTGAGCGCCACCGAACCGGTGTCCAGGCCCTCGTCGGTCGGCGTGTAGGCAACCGACAGGGTCTCACTGTTCCCCGCCGCGATGGTGAACGGCGTGGTGGGGGCCGTGACCGCGTACTCGCCGCTCGTCCCCGGCGCCGCCGCAATGCCGGTAACCGTGAGGGCGGCGGAGCCGAGATTGCGGATCTGAGCCGACAGGGTGGCGGTGTCGTTGACCGTCAGTGCCCCGAAGTCCAGGCTGGCCGGGTCCAGGGCGATGTCGGGCACCGCCGTCAGCGTGCCGGTGCCCGCCACGTCGAGCTGAACCGACGGCTCGTCCGGGTCGTTGCTGCCGATTTCCAGGCAGCCGGTGTCGGTCCCGACGCCGGAGGGCGTGTACTCGACGGTCAGCGTCGTGCTGCCGCTCGCCGGAACGAGCGTATTCGCCAGCGACCAGGTGAACTCCGGGCTGGTGCCCGTGCAGCGGCTGATCGGCCCGATGCCCAGCGAGGCGTCACCGAGATTCTGGATGCTCACCGTCTGACTGCCGAAGCTGCCGATCTCGATCGTTCCCAGGTCGATTCCGGCGGGGACCAGGTTGATGTCGGGGGCCGGCGGCGCCGTGCCCGTGCCGGACAGCGCAACCGACACCGTGGCCGAGTCCGGATCGTTGCTGTTGATGTCGATCGAGCCCGAATCTGGACCCATATCAAGCGGCATGTACTGCACGGTGACCACCTGGCTCATACCCGCGCCCACCGTGAAGCCGCCGACAGGGCTGGTTACACCGAACTCCGTGCTGGTCCCCGTGCCGAGATTGACGCCGGAGACGTTGAGGTCCGCCGTGCCCGTGTTCTGCACGGTCGTAGTCAGGGTCGGACTGTTGCCCACCGTCACCGTGCTGAAGTTCAGCGCGGTGGGGTTCACGACGATGTTCGGCATGGGAGTGGCCACGGGGTCGAGATTTCCCGTGACCCCGCTCGGGGCACTGCCCGTCCATCCCGGCTGAGTGCTGGCTTCGATCTCGGCGAGATTGTTCGAGCCCGTCGGGTCGTTATCCGAGTCGAAACCCTCGACCGCCTGAATCTGCGTGCTGGTACTGCCGGAGGCGTTCCTGACTGCCGATCCGTAGGGGTTGAATCCGCTGCCGCTGCTGAAGCTGTTGTGACAGAGCGCGCAGTTGGCGTTGTCGCCCGAGCTCGACGCGGGGTACAGCCCTTTCCACGTGTTGAGATAGGACGGGAATGCGGCGGCCTGCGGTATCTGGCCGACCAGAAGTGCGACGCCGAGAAACAGCCACGGACGTGAGATCGTTGGATGCATGGCTTCCCCTCTTTAGGGCTGATGCGCTTACCGTCGCTCGAGGACGCTGGCGGCGGGTCGCGGTTGGGCTGCTCGAGGACTGAGACCGCGCTTGCGCTGTTCGCCGGGCCGGCCCTCGGGGCCTGAGAAAACGCAATCCGGCGTTCATGGTGCAAGCTAGCACGGGGCGGCTTGCTCAAACCAAGGCCCCAGTCACAGAAAGACATGCACGCTGCAAGATGCAGGCGGACCGGCATCAAATAATTCAGCGCAGGCCCGCCACGCGGTGGCGTGGTAAATTCCTGGCTGTTGCTATGGCAATGCGTCCACGGCGGCGAGCAGGTAGAAGAAGTTGTAGGCCGAATGCAGCGCAACGCACGGATATACCGTGCCGTGGCGGTCCCGGAAGAACCCGAAGACCAGAGAGGGCGCGGCCGTGGAGGCGGCCCAGACAGGCGGGTTGTGAACGAAGTGGATAAGGGTGAACGCACCCGTCGACAGGAGGTTGGCGAGCGTGATTCCTGAAAGCGATCGCGACCCGTAAGAAAACCTTAAGATATGTCCCTGCAGAAACCCACGAAAAATCAGCTCCTCGATGACCGGGTAGACCAGGACCGCCGACACGACGATCCACGGGAGCTGGATATCCGGTAGCGAGTGATCCAGGGGCGCCCAGAGCCGGAGCCCGAATGCCACCACGGCGCCGCCCGCAGCCGCCAGCCAGAACATCGGATCGCGATGGAAGCGCGGCCGGCCGATCAGGCCGAGCTCGGTCAGGAACGACCGGGGCGTTGGGACCCCTGGTGCTTTGTGAGGCTCGGTCTCCGGGGCCATGGGGTCCGCTTCAGGTCACGCCTATCGGGTCCAGATGCTGGAGCCGGGGCCGTTGCTGCTCCACATGTGGCAGGCGATGAGCCAGGTGCCGTCGGGCTGGCGAACCAGGGTGTCCATGTATTTCAGGTCGTAGGGAACCGCTTCGCCGCCTGCCCTGGGGACGAAGCTCCCGACTCCGCGGTAGCGGGCGAACGCGACGGTGGCCCCCGCTCTCTGATCGTCCATCGACACGCTGTGGCCCTTCATGGCCCAGGTGCCGAACAGCGCCTCGGCCCACGCCATCACCTGGGCCCGGCCCTGTAACGGGGGGTCGTGCGGAGGCATCAGCGCGCCGTCCTCGGCGTAGCATGCCGCGTAGGACGGCGCATCGCCGTTCACAGCCGCGGCCGCCATTCTCTGGTAGAGGCGGCCGATTGCGCGCAGCTCGTCTGCATTCTGCATCTTGGTCTCCATAATCTGGGCTGCCGGCTTGGCTGCCTTAGAGCGTGCGCGAACGCTTCGACCCATGCCGTCTATGCCGCGCTCGCCGCGTCGCGCCCTGGGCCACGATCGCCACCGCGCGGGCCAATGCGATAGGTTCTAATGTCCGCCGCTGGTGATCAAGAGCTTGCCCCGACGAAAGCCAGCCAGAGCAGGAGTCCCAGCCAGCGGGCGGGCCGGGGGATGTCGAGGGGCGCCGCCGGATCCCTGCGCTCAAGCACGATCAGAGACGCGTTGGCGCAGCCGAAGACCAGCAGGATGATGAAGCTGGTCGCGGCCGCCGGTGTCTTGATCGGAAAGAACAGCGCCAGGGACAAGGCCAGGCCGGTTGCGCCAGTCGTCCTACTTGCCGATCAGCACCAGGACCCCGGCCGCCACGGCCAGGGCGCCGAAGACGATGTCGCTGTTGTCGAAGCGTAGATCGGCCATGAGTGCCAGACCATACAGGATCAGCCAGACCCCCAGGAGTATGAATCCCCAGGTGCCCGGAAGCTTCACGCGTTTTCCGAAACCAGCCATCTTGCGTATCCCCCTTTTCAGAGTCGTGGGTGGCGCGGTCGTCACCGCGCCCTGTGATCCTCATCGGGCGGACGGGACTCGAGCGCCGTGCCGAACGGAATCCACCTTCAGGTGGCAACGGGCTTCCGCAGCCGGCCCGCTAAGCCGCGGCCCGGTCGCGGATCTCGTCACCGGCCTCTTCGAGTCTTCCTCCGATCTCGTCGGTGGCTTCCTCCACCCGCTCCGCGCTCTCCTCCATGGCCTGATCGATCTCCTCACCCGCCTCGTCGGCCGGTCCCTCCAGCTCGCATCCGGCGAGCGCGAGCATGGCTGCGGCACTGAACGTGGTCGCCACTCGCTGGAGTCGCTTGTCACCCATGTCTCATGCTCCTGTCGATACTCTCACATCCGGTAACACGTTGGGCCTGTGAGCGAACCTGTACGGATGTGCGTGCGTTGCCGCCTCGCTTGCCCACTCACGCGAGGGCCGGCGGCCACGGCGGGCGTGGACGCCGACCCGCCTCGGCCCGCCTCGAGGTCGGCATCAGTATCGCCGTTCCGGCTCGCGCCGATCCCTGTCTTTACGCTCATCTCGGTGATCTCTTCCTTGACCTCCTTGCCGATTACCACACCCCCGGCAGCGCCGCCCACGGTCGCGGCCGTGTTGCCGTTGCTGAGATAGTGGCCCGCAGCTCCGCCCGCGGCGGCGCCGGCTGCGGTGCCTGCGCCCTCCTGGACTTCCTGCCCGGGGGGGAGGCGACTGGCAGGCTGCGAGCAAGAGCAGGGCCGAGGTGAGCATTGTCGACGTGAGTACGGCTCTCATAGGGCCTCCCGCAGTTGGCTACCGTTATCGGTGGCTGTCAGCGTCGCAGGATCCGTACCAGGCATCGGAGACTTCATTGAGCGAACCAAGAGATGCGCCTCGGCATTGTATGGCCCGGTGGGGCTGCCGTCGTCAGCAAATGCAGCCATTCAGCCGTCAGCCGCCCGTAGGTCTACCGCTGTTCGATAGGTGTCCAGGGCTGCGGATGGCGGTGGTCGACGGCTGTGAGCGTCCGGACCGGGCCGCCCGGGACGAGGCGGCGGCCCAGGGCTGAGGTCCTCTACGGGTCCCGCCTGTTGTCGGAAATGGCAGGGCATGCTTCCTCTGGCCGGAGGCGCGGCAGGTCAGCAATGGGTCATGGGCCGTCGACAGTGAGCTTCGCGGCGCCGAATACCCGATCACCGTCGGCGCTCAGCTCCACCCGGTAGCGTCCCGGCGGGACACCGTCGGGGGTCGGCAGCGCGTCCCAGATCCGGAACCCACCCTCGTGGGCCACTATGGCCACCTCACGCGAGGTGCGCACTGAGCGGCCGTCGCGCAGCCACTCGAGGTGCACCCTCGACGGCACCTTGCCCGGTGCGAACACCTTCGCGAGGACCCCGACACGGCCGTGGAAGCCGGCGGGCACCCGCTGCTCCCGTCCGGGCGTATCCCTGTCGCCGGCCGGCCCACTGTCGCCGCGTGGATACACCAAAAGAACGCCGCTCCACTGCGATGCCTGGCCGCCGCTGTCGCCCGGAGTAAGCCGGGCAGCGGCGCCGCGATCGGCATGTGCGAGCCGGGCAGGCATCGCACCCGCGCCAGGGGCCCGCACGTCGCTCCGTTGAGACAGTCGGGGAGGGGCTCCGGCCATCGCCCGGCAGGGGCGTTCGAGCTCCCGCCTCGCGCTGCCTGCCGGATTGCCGAAGCTACAGGAGGCCGGTGCTCCCATGGCACGGGCGTTGCGTTCGGTGATCGGGACCAACATCCGGGCCGATGCGAGTGGCTGCAGACGGAAGGATGGATGGCCGGCTTCCCACACCGTTGGGGCTCGTTGATGATTCGGAGCTCGCCCTATGGCCACGACAGGCTGGTTCTTGCTGATCGGCGCTCTGCTGCTGAGTGTCGGACTCACTTTTAGTGCCATCCGGCGGCTGCCGTTCACCACGGGGATCGTCTACCTCGCCGTGGGGGTGGCGATCGGACCCACGGCCTTGCATCTCTTTCACTTCAATCCGCTAAAGCAGTCGGGGCTGCTTGAGGTCGCCACGGAGCTCGCTGTCCTGCTCTCCCTCTTCTCGGCCGGGATGAAGATGCCGGCTCCCGTACGCTGGTCACGCTGGAGAGCCCCGACCCTGCTGGCGTTCATGTCCATGGCGGTTACGGTGGGCCTGATGAGCGCCTTCGGGTACCTCGCGCTCGGGCTCCCT
>JASFUT010000038.1:0-16406 GCA_050050175.1 Chromatiales bacterium | reverse complement strand
CGGACAGCTGCTCGGTCGCCTTCATCAGGCCGATCTCCGCGGTGAGGGCGGAGCCGGCCCGGCCGGCGAACAGCAGGGCCGTCACCACCGGCCCCAGCTCCCGCACCAGGGAGGCGGCGACCATCACCCCCAGGGCCTCCTCCGCGCCGAACTTGGAGAGCACGTAGAAGCCCTGCAGTGCGAGCACCATGCCGACGAAGAGCCCCGACACCGTGATGATCAGGACCGAGAGCACACCCACCGAGAACAGCTGACGGACCAGCAGCGCCGGACGGACCGCCAGCGAGCCCAGGCCGCCGAGGATGCCCACGAGGAGCAGGTGTGCGCGTCCCACGCGCTCGACGACCCCGAGACCGACCCTCCCCAGCTGCGCGATCCACTCGATCATCCCGGTCCCGTCGATCAGCCGCCCAGGAGGTCCCGATCGAGGGGCTCGGCCGGGTAGTGGAAATGTACCGGACCGTCCGGAAGCCCCTGGAGGAACTGCCGCACCCAGGCCGAGCCGGATTGCTCCAGCTCGCGCGGCGTACCGCGCTCCATGACCCGCCCGTCGGAAATGACGTAGACCAGGTCGGCGATCTCCGAGGTTTCGGTCACGTCATGGGAGACGATGATGCTGGTCATATTAGATGCGTCGTTCAGGTCGCGGATCAGCTTGACGAGCACCCCCATCGAGATCGGGTCCTGACCGGTGAAGGGCTCGTCGTACATGATCATCATCGGATCGAGCGCGATCGCGCGCGCGAGGGCGACGCGTCTTGCCATCCCGCCGGAGAGCTCGGCGGGCATGAGATGGCGCGCGCCGCGCAGGCCCACCGCCTCGAGCTTCATCAGCACCAGCTTGCGGATTACCGGCGGCGGCAGCCGGGTATGCTCGCGCAGGGGATAGGCGACGTTGTCGAAGACGTCCAGATCGGTGAGCAGGGCGCCCGTCTGGAACAGCATGCCCATCCGGGTGCGCAGCCTGTAGAGCGCACGGGTGCCCAGCGCGTGGATGTCCTGGCCGTCCACCTCCACCGTTCCGCGCTCAGGGCGCAGCTGACCCCCGATGAGCTTGAGCAGCGTCGTCTTGCCGGTGCCGCTGGGCCCCATGATGGCCGTGATTCTTCCGCGCGGGATGTCCAGATCCACACCGTCGAAGATCACCCGCCCGCCCCGACGGAAGGCCAGCCCTCGAATCTTCACCAGGGGATCTCGGGAATTGCTCGGGCTCGATGGCATCTTGTTCTTGATCCGAACGGCGAAGGGAATCTGTCGCCTGGGAGCGAAGGCCGGCTCAGTGGGTCGGCGCGAGGCTGAAAAGCGGCACGATTGCGCGAGGCGGACCGGATGGGCGATTGTCGCCGTGCGCCATGACAGCGTCAAGCGAGCCCCATGAGGCCGGCGAGCGTGCGAAGCTGCTCCAGACGGGCCGGGTCCGGGGGGCTTCCCATCAGCACCGCCGAGCTAGGCCCGGCCCCGGCGCCCGCCTCCAGCGCCTCGAGGACGGCTCGCGCGGCGCGCAGGTCGTCGACCACCTCGGGGGCCAGCAGGGCGACGTCCAGGCCGGCCGCGCCCGGCGGATCGACCGGCAGAGCCCACCGACCCAGGGCCCCCTGGTCGGCGAGCCGGCGCAGGTCTTCCTCGAGCTCCGAAGGCGCGGAGTAACGCAGCATCAGGCGGCACAGGGCGGCCGCGTCGGCCAGGCGCCGGGCGGCCGCGGGGTCGACCGGATCCGGTGCCAGCACACCGCCGAGCCGCTCCCCCAGGACCCGGGCGCACGCCTCCAGCCGATCCAGGCCCATGCCGATCCCGCCGGCCGGCCGGGGCAGTTCCAGGAGGAACCGGAAGCCGGGCGCGACGTCGTCGGCCCAGCGCTCCCAGCCCTCGGGCCCCGCCGCCGTCCACGCGCGGGCCGGGACCAGCACGGAGCCGTGCTCGTTGGCGTAGTACGCGAGCCGCCAGTCCCTGGGCAGATCGGGCGGATAGTAGGCCCCCTCCCAGGCATCGTGGTCCCAGCCCACGGCGCCGATCAGGACTCCCGCGGCGGTTTCGTTTCGCAGGGAGTGAGTCATACTTGGCAGGGTTGGTCGAAGCGACGGAGATCAGCCATGGCGGACATCCTGCCCTTCAAGCGGCCCAAGGCGGGCGGGCCCGATCGGGGCCGGACCCTGTGCCGCAACAACCACCACAAGTGGGAGACACTCAAAGAGCGCCGGTTCGACGTCAAGCGGGGGCGGCTGGTCACGGTCGAGCGCTGCACACGCTGCGGGACCACCCGGGTCCGCGCACTCTGATCGGTGCCCGCTCCGACCCCGTGCCGCCGCTTGGACAAACCGCAAACGGTCTGAAAGAATGCCGCTTCCTCTCGAGCCGGCCCCCCCGGCGCGACCGGGTCCTGTCGAATGCTGCTAGACGTCCTGGCGATCATCGCGGGTCTCGCCCTGCTTGTGTGGGGCGCGGACCGCTTCGTGACCGGAGCGGCGGCCACCGCCCGCAACCTCGGCGTCGCACCGATGCTGATCGGGCTTACGGTCGTGGGCTTCGGCACCTCGGCGCCCGAGATTCTGGTGTCGACCATGGCGGCCCTCCAGGGCAACTCCGGCCTGGCCATCGGCAACGCGCTGGGCTCGAACATAGCGAACATCGCCCTGATTCTCGGCTTCACCGCCCTCATCGCCCCTCTGCAGGTCCAGTCGGAGACGCTTCGCAGAGAGTACCCCATGCTCCTGGCGGTGTCCCTGGTGACCTTTCTGCTGATGGCCGACACAGCCCTGGGGCGGGTGGACGGGCTGATCCTGCTCTGCGGCCTGGCGCTCGTCCTCACCGGAATGGTGCGCATCGGAATCCGCGAGCGCGACAGCGACCCGATGCTGGCCGAGTACGCCGCGGAAATCCCAGAGCACATGCCGCCGCGCAAGGCCACCTTCTGGGTCATCGCCGGCCTGGGGATCCTGCTGCTCAGCTCGCGCCTGCTGGTTTGGGGGGCCGTCAACGTCGCCGCCGCATTCGGCGTGAGCGACCTGGTGATCGGCCTGACGATCGTTGCGGTCGGCACCAGCCTCCCGGAGCTCGCCGCCGCGGTCGCGGCGGCACTCAAGAACGAGCACGACATCGCCATCGGAAACGTCATAGGCTCCAACATGTACAACCTGCTGGCCGTGCTGAGCGTGCCCGCCCTGATCGCCCCGGGTCCGTTCGAGCCCGACGCCCTGCACCGCGACATGCCGATGATGATCGCGCTCACCGTGGCCCTGTTCGTCATGGCCTACGGCTTCCGCGGGCCGGGGCGGATCAACCGGCTGGAGGGGGCAATTCTCGTGCTGATCTTCGTGGCCTATCAGGGCGTCCTCCTGCTGGACTCCCACAGCGCCGCGCTCGGCTAGGCGCGGCGCCCGGAAAGGGTCGAGAACCATGATCCGAAAGACGAAGAAGCCCCTCTCCCGAGCCGAATCCAGACGCCTTCAGGCCCTTGGCCTCGCGGTGATCGATAACGAGGCCGCCGCGGTGGCGGCGCTCGCGCAGCGGGTGGACGAGGACTTCGCGCAGGCCTGCCACTTCATGCTTCGCTGCCCGGGACGTATCGTGGTCACGGGCATGGGCAAGTCGGGCCACATCGGAGGCAAGATCGCGGCCACGCTGGCCAGCACGGGCACCCCGGCGTTCTTCGTCCATCCCGGGGAGGCGAGCCACGGCGACCTGGGGATGATCACCGACAAGGACGTGGTGCTGGCGTTGTCCAACTCGGGCGAGACCGCGGAGCTGCTCACCATCCTGCCCCTGATCAAGCGGCTGGGAGTGCCGCTGATCGCGCTGACGGGTAGGCCCGGGTCCAATCTGGCCCGGGAGGCGGACATTCACATCGATGTCAGTGTGGCCGAAGAGGCCTGCCCCCTGGGGCTCGCCCCGACCTCCAGCACCACGGCCACCCTGGCGATGGGCGATGCCATGGCCATCGCCCTGCTCGAGGCGCGCGGGTTCACTCAGGAGGACTTCGCCCGCTCCCACCCGGGGGGGAGCCTGGGGCGGCGTCTGCTGCTGCACATCGGTGATATCATGCACACCGGCGAGGGGATCCCGGTGGTGGCCGAGGATGCCAGCCTGCGCGACGCCCTGGTGCAGATGAGCGCCAAGGGGCTCGGCATGACGGCCGTGGTCGGCGAGGACGACCGGCTGCGCGGCATCTTCACCGACGGGGATCTGCGCCGTGCGCTGGACCGGGGCGCCGACATCCGCGCGAGGGTCGGCGACCTGATGACCCCGGACTGCAAGACCGCCTCCCCCGACGCCCTGGCGGCCGAGGCCCTGGAGATGATGCAGCGAAACAAGATCAACGCCCTGCTGATCGTCGACCGGGAGGGGCGCGTGACCGGGGCACTGAACATGCACGACCTCCTCCGTGCGGGGGTCGTCTGAGCGTACCCCCATCCCCAGGACCCGGAACCGGCATATGCAGGACACACTGGAAAGAGCCGCCCTCGTCAGGCTGGTCATCTTCGACGTGGACGGCGTGCTGACCGACGGCGGGCTGTTCTACGGCGACGACGGCCAGGAGTACAAGGCGTTCCACTCGAAGGACGGGCACGGCATGAAGATGCTCCAGGCCAGCGGGGTGGAGATCGGCATCATCACTGCGCGTACCTCCGAGGTGGTGCGGATCCGGATGGAGAGCCTGGGCATAGAGCGGGTCTTCCAGGGCCAGCTGGAGAAGCTTCCCGCCTACGAGCGGCTCAAGGGGGCCACCGGGCTGTCCGACGAGCAGATCGCCTACGTGGGCGACGACGTGGTCGACCTGCCTATCATGGTGCGCGTCGGCCTGGCGGTGGCGGTCCAGGATGCCCATCCCCTGGTCAAGCGCCACGCCCATTGGCAGACGCCCTCCCGCGGGGGGCGCGGCGCCGCCAGAGATGTCTGCGAGCTGCTGATGGAGGCGCAGGGAACACTGGAGGCGAGCTTCCAGCGCTACCTCCGGTAGAGCGGCGGTGCTGCCGCGCGATCTATCCGTCCTGGTCCTGGCGCTGGCGCTCGCCGGCGGCACCTGGTGGCTGGCGAGCTGGCTGCAGCGCGACGAAGAGCCCTACCGCGAGGCCGGGCACGCCCCCGACTACTATCTCGAGACGCTGCAGTTCACCACCATGGATCCGGAGGGGCGTCCGGCGCGACGCCTCCGGGCCAAGCGCATGGTACATTACGCCGACGACGACAGCACCGAGCTGACCGCGCCGCGGCTCAGCGTCTACGACGATGATCGTCCGCCCTGGGAAGTGCAGGCTGAGAAGGGCTGGGTTTCCGGCGACGGGGAGCTCGTGCTGCTTCAGGGTGCTGTACAGATCGACCGGGAGGCCGCCGACGGGGTGCGGCCCGTGCATATCGCCACCCGGGATCTGAGGGTCCAGCCCGAGCAGAGCTTCGCCGAGACCGACCAGCCGGTGGACGCGCGCAGCGGCTCGGACCGGGTGCGATCCGACGGCATGCAGATATGGCTCGATGGGCCGGTGCGCATCAAGCTGCTTTCGAACGTAAGGGGACGCTATGAAGTCGATTGACCTGCGGGCCACCCGGGTGCTCGAAGCCGTCGCGCTGGTGCTGTGCCTCACCGCGCTGCCGGCTGCGGTCGCCCGGGCGCTCGAAAGCGACCGTGAGCAGGCGATTCTGGTGGAGGCCGACGGCGTGGAGATCAACGACCGCACGGGCGTGAGCACCTACACCGGCAACGTGGTGATACGCCAGGGCAGCATCCGCATCGAGGCCGACCGGGTAACCGTGCACCAGAAGCAGGCCGAGTCGGACAGGGTGGTCGCCGAGGGCGATCCGGTGCGCTTCCAGCAGCAGCCGGACCAGGGCGAGCTGATCAAGGGGCGGGCGCGCAAGGCCGAATACAGGGTCGACAGCGAGCTGCTCTACCTGATGGGCGACGCCTGGCTGAGCCAGGGCAGCGACAGCTTCGCCAGCGACCGGATCACCTACGATCGCGCCCGGGCGCTGGTCAAGGCGGGCGCCAGCGCCCAGGGACAGCAACGGGTCAAGGTGACCATCGAGCCGCGCGGCGACTCATCCGGTCCATGACCACCCTGTCGGCCCGGGATCTCGTCAAGGGATTCAGGCGCCGCGCCGTGGTGGGCGGGGTGTCGCTGCAGGTGGACAGCGGCGAGATCGTGGGGCTGCTCGGGCCCAACGGCGCGGGCAAGACCACCTGCTTCTACATGATCGTCGGCCTGATCCCGCCGGACTCCGGCAGCGTCGCGATCGACGGGCACGACGTCACCTCCATGCCCATGCACTCCCGCGCGCGCCTCGGTCTCTCGTATCTTGCCCAGGAGCCCTCGGTCTTCCGCAAGCTCTCGGTGCAGGACAACCTGCGGGCGATCCTGGAGCTGCGCCGGGAGCTCGACCAGGCACAGCGGACGAAGCTGCGCGAGCGGCTCCTCGAGGACCTGGGGCTCGCGCACCTGCGCGACAACCTGGCCATGAGCCTGTCCGGGGGCGAGCGCCGGCGCCTTGAGATCGCCCGCGTCCTGGCCGTCGAGCCTCGGTTCGTCCTGCTCGACGAGCCGTTCGCCGGTGTGGACCCCATCTCCGTGCTGGAGATCCAGAAGATCGTCGGTGCTCTGGCCCGCCGCGGCATCGGTGTGCTGATCACCGACCACAATGTACGCGAGACCCTGGGAATCTGCGATCGCGCCTACATCATCAACGAAGGGCTGGTCCTGGCGGAGGGCGAGCCCGGCCACATACTCGACCACCCCGAGGTCCGCTCCGTGTACCTCGGCGAGCACTTCACCATGTGATGCGAGGCCCGCCTCCGGTAGAATGCGCCGCCCTCGGCCCGCCGACGCCTGGATCGCAGCCGTCCCTGCGCCTTGCGGGCTGGGGCGTGATCTGGGCTAGAATGATGGTCATCGTTTACATACAAATCCCGTACCAACCCCCTCAAAAGCGACTCGCATGAAGCAGTCGATCCAGCTTCGGCTCGGGCAGCAGCTCACCATGACGCCCCAGCTGCAACAGGCGATCCGCCTGCTGCAGCTCTCGGCGCTGGACCTGCGCCAGGAGATCCAGGAGGCCCTGGACTCCAACCTGATGCTCGAGACCGAGGAGGAGGCGGCGCAGGCGCAGGACGAGCACGGGAGCGATAGGGAGTCGCTCGCGAGCGGCGAGGGGAACGACCCCTCGGCGACCGACCGGGAGCCGCGTGAGAGCGACACCGACCGGGAGATCGACGTGGAGAGCGCCTCCATGCCCGATGATCTGCCGGTGGACACCCGCTGGGACGACGTCTACGAATCCGGCCTGCCCCCCTCGGGGGGGAGCGCGCGACAGAGCGACGGCGAGGATACGGATTTCCTCGCCCAGCGCAGCAAGTCCCAGACCTTGCACGACTACCTGGCGTGGCAGCTCAACCTGACCCCCATGGGAGAGACCGACCGGGCGATCGCGGAGACGATCATCGACGCGGTGAGCGAGGACGGCTACCTCACCCTCGGCCTGGAGGACCTCCACGCCTCGCTCGACGAGCCGGAGCTCCAGCTCGAGGAGGTCGAGGCGGTTCTGCACCGCATCCAGGCGTTCGATCCTCCCGGCGTGGCGGCGCGCGATCCCCGGGAGTGCCTGCTCATCCAGCTTGGCCAGCTTCCCGGGGATGTCGCCTGTCGCGAGCAGGCAATCCGCCTCGTGCGCGATCACTTCGGCCTTCTGGCCGCCCAGGATTTCCGCCAGATCAAGCGTCGGCTGCGCTGGGAGGACGAGGACCTGCGCTGCGTCAACCAGCTGATCCGCTCGCTCAATCCCCGCCCGGGGACGCTGATCGCGGATGCGGAGCCCCAGTACGTCATTCCCGACGTCATCGTGACCAAGCGCCGCGGCCAGTGGCACGTCGAGCTCAATGCCGAGGCCACGCCCAGACTGCGGGTCAACCCCTACTACGAGCGCATGGTCCGCCGGGCCGACCAGAGCGATGACAATGTCTACCTGCGCAACCACCTGCAGGAGGCGCGCTGGTTCATCAAGAGCCTGCAGAGCCGCAACGAGACCTTGCTGAAGGTGGCCACCGCCATCGTAGAATTCCAGAGGGGTTTCTTCGACTACGGCGAGGAGGCCATGCGCCCCCTGGTCTTGCGGGACGTGGCCGAGTCCCTGGAAATGCACGAATCGACCATCTCGCGTGTGACCTCCCAGAAGTACATGTACACACCCCGGGGCACCTACGAGTTCAAGTACTTCTTCTCCAGCCACGTGAGCATGGCCGGCGGCGGTGAGTGCTCGGCCACCGCCATCCGCGCGCTGATCAAGAAGCTGGTGGCGGCGGAGCAGGCGACCAGGCCGCTGAGCGACAACAAGATCGCCCAGATCCTGGCCGACCAGGGCATCGACGTGGCAAGACGTACGGTCGCCAAGTACCGCGAGTCCATGGCCATCCCGCCGTCAAACGAGCGCAAGCGCCTGGTATAGGCGTAACCAACAAGGAGCCAACCCATGCAGATCAGTCTCACCGGTCATCATGTCGAAGTCACCGACGCCCTGCGCAGCTATGTCGACAGCAAGCTCGAGCGCCTCGAGCGCCACTTCGACCACGTCATCGACGTGCACGTCATCCTCAGCGTCGAGAAGCTCGACCAGAAGGCCGAGGCGACGATCAAGCTCAACGGGGCCAGCGTGTTCGCCGATGCCACGCACCAAGACATGTACGCCGCGATCGACGGGCTGGTGGACAAGCTCGACCGACAGGTGAAGAAGCACAAGGAGAAGCTCACCGATCACCGCGTCGGCAACAACCTCAAGGGAACGGCGTGAAGGCGGTCGATACGCAATGAGAGCGACCACGCTTCCTCCGGACTTCGTCGCCACGGAGCGCATCGGCTGCCAGGTCGAGGCCGGCAGCAAGAAGCGCGTCCTCGAGACCGTAGGCCGGCTGCTGTCCAGCGGGGACCCGGAGCTCACCCAGGAGGGCGTGTTCAACCGCCTGCTGGAGCGCGAGCGCCTCGGCAGCACCGGGCTCGGGCGCGGTGTCGCGCTTCCCCACGCACGCATGGCCGGCGTCAGTCAGCCCCTGGGGGCCTTCGTCAAGCTGGAGGCGCCCGTGGAATACGACGCCATCGACGGCGCCCCGGTGGATCTGATCTTCGGGCTGCTGGTGCCTGAAGAGGCCACCCAGGAGCATCTGGACCTGCTCGGCTTCCTCGCCGCTGTGTTCAGCGATGCGAAGCTGTGCGCGCGCCTGCGGGGCGACTGCACACCCGAGCAGGTGCTCAACGAGATCCTGCACTTCCATTCCGAGTCCGCATGACCGACTCGTCCACCACCAGAGACCTGTTCGAGGCGCTGCGCGACCAGCTGTCCCTGGAGTGGATCGCCGGGCGCAGCGGAGAGCAGCGCAGCCTGCGCGGCGATTTCCCGGGCGCTGCGGCGCAGGCGCTCGTGGGCCCGCTGAACTGCATCCACCCGAACCGGATCCAGGTCATAGGGCGCTGCGAGCAGGTCTACCTCTCGGGCCTGCGGGGCCGGTCCTTCGAGGACTTCATGGACAAGCTGTTCTGCGGGGAGCCCGCTGCGTTGATCGTGGCCGACGGCATCCAGCCGGATCCGCTCATCATCGAGTACGCCGACCGCACCTCCACGCCCCTGCTCGCGGCCCTGCTGCCGGACAATGAGCTGGTCAGCCAGCTGCAGTACTTCCTGACCCATCTCCTCGCCGACAGCACCATTCTCCACGGGGTGTTCCTGGAGGTGCTCGGAATGGGCGTGCTGCTCACCGGCGACGCGGCCGTGGGCAAGAGCGAGCTGGCGCTGGAGCTCATCTCCCGCGGCCACCGGCTGATTGCCGACGACGCGCCCCGATTCTCGCGCATCACGCCCGACATCATCGAGGGGACCTGCCCGGAAGTTCTGCGCGAATTCCTGGAGGTCCGGGGTCTGGGGGTTCTCAACATTCGCGCCATGTTCGGCGATGCGGCCATCAAGGAGAAGAAGTACCTGCGGCTGATCGTGCACCTGTCGCGAATGGGCGAGCGGGAGCTCGCCCGCATGGACCGTCTCGGTGCGGTCAGCGCCACCCGCACGATCCTCGGGCTCGAGGTCCCCGAGGTCCTGGTCCCGGTGGCATCCGGCCGGAACATGGCGATCCTGGTGGAGACGGCCGTGCGCAACCACCTCCTGCGCCGCAAGGGCTACGACGCCACCGGCGACTTCATCGAGCGTCAGCGCCTCATCATGAGTCCGGACGACGGCGATTGAGGGGCCCCGCGGCGCGCCGGCCGTGCGTATAATGGGGCAGATGCGGTGGGCGGCCGGGCCCCCGGGCCGTCCTTGCTTGGAACTCAGCGAGCGCAGCGGCCTACGGCCTATGTACCGGCAACCATCCCTGGCGCCGTCCCACCGCCGCCCCCCCGGAGCGGCCGCCCAGGCGTCGTACCGTGCACCAGCGCCGCCCACCGGCCCGGCCCTGACATGAGGCTGGTCATCGTCACCGGGCTGTCGGGCTCCGGGAAGAGCATCGCGCTCAACACCCTGGAGGACCAGGGCTACTTCTGCATCGACAATCTCCCCATCCCCCTGCTCGAAGCCCTGGCCCGACACCTGATCGGGGACCGCGACCAGGGCTACGCCTGGACCGCCGTGGGCATAGATGCGCGCAGCCGCCCGGATGCCCTGTCCCGCGTGCCCGCCGTGGTGGGGCTGCTGCGCGAGAACGGAATCGCCTGCGAGGTCCTGTTCCTGGAGGCGGATGACGAGACGCTGATCAAGCGATTCAGCGAGACGCGCAGGCGCCATCCCCTCACCGACGAGCGCCGGCCGCTCGCCGAGGCGATCCAGACCGAGCGCGAGATCCTGGGGCCCATGCGGACCCTGGCCGATCTGCAGATCGACACCACGCACTCCAACGTCCACCAGCTGCGCGACCTGGTGAGGGAGCGGGTATCGGACCGCGAGACCGGGCGTGTCTCCCTGCTCCTGCAGTCGTTCGGTTACAAGCACGGCCTGCCGGCGGACGCCGACTTCGTGTTCGACGCCCGTTGCCTCCCCAACCCCCACTGGCGGACCGAGCTGCGCCCGATGACCGGCCGCGACGCGGACGTCGCCGACTTTCTGGAGAGCCACGAGGACGTGCGCGAGATGCGCACGCTCCTCGCCGCATTCCTGGACCGATGGATCCCCTGCTTCGAGGCGGACGGCCGCAGCTATCTCACCGTCGCCATTGGCTGCACGGGCGGACAGCATCGCTCCGTCTACCTTATCGAGGCGCTGGCCAACCACCTGCGCCGGCGGGGGCGCAGCGTGCTGACCCGCCACAGGGAGCTGCCGTGAGCATCGGCATCCTCATCATCACCCACAGCGGGATCGGCTCCGCTCTGCTGGAGACCGCCACCAGCATGCTCGGGGTCTGCCCCCTGAACACCGAAACCCTCGCAGTGACCCCGGACTCCGATCCGGACCTGCTCCTCAAGCAGGCCCAGGGCATGGTCGAAGACCTGGATCGGGGCGACGGCGTGCTGGTGCTGACGGACATGTTCGGCTCCACACCGAGCAACATTGCCACCCGCCTGCGCCGCCCCGGTCGGGTCGCCGTGGTCGCGGGCATCAACCTGCCCATGCTGGTGCGGGTGCTCAACTATCCCACCCTCGATCTGCAGGCCCTGGTGGACACGGCGGTGAGCGGGGGCAACCGCGGCGTGCTCTGCTGCCGCCGCCCCGACAAGCGCGGGGCCGGAACCGCATGATCAGCAAACCGATCACCATCGTGAACAAGCTCGGTCTGCACGCGCGTGCCGCCGCCAAGTTCGTCACCTGCGCCAATCGATACGCCTGCGAGATCCAGCTGGAGCGCAACGGACAACGGGTGAACGGCAAGAGCATCATGGGCGTGATGATGCTGGCCGCGGGCAGGGGCACGCAGCTGATGCTCACCGCCGAAGGCGAGGACGAGGGCGCGGCCGTGGAGGCGCTGGGAGACCTCGTGGACCAACGCTTCGGGGAGGACGAATGACACTGGCCTGCCACGGCATCGGTGTAGCCCCCGGGATCGCCATCGGCCCGGCGTACCTGCTCGCCGGCCGCGATCCGCTGGACGTGGCGCCGCGCTCGATTCCACCCGAGGACATCGAGGCGGAGGTGGCCCGCTTCGAGGCGGCCGTGGTCCAGGCCCGGGCCGACCTGCGGGCGGTCAAGGCCCACATCCCGCCGGAGACCCGCACCGACATCGCGGCCTTCATCGACACCCACCTGCTGATGCTCGAGGATTCCGCACTGATCACGGCGCCCCAGGAGCTGATCCGGGCGCACGCCTACAGTGCCGAATGGGCCCTGCGCCAGCGCCGCGACCGGCTGACGCGGGTCTTCGACGAGATGGACGACCCTTATCTGCGCACCCGGCGCGACGACGTCGACCACGTGGTCGGCCAGATCCTGAAGCACCTCGCCGGAGAGCCCGAGCCGGCCGGAGAGACACCCAGCCTGAAGGGGCGCATCATCCTGACCCGCGACCTCAGCCCCGCCGACACCATTCACCTCAAGCACGGTGGCATCGCGGGGTTCGTCACAGAGTTCGGCGGGCCCATGTCCCACACCGCGATACTGGCCCGCAGCCTCGGGCTGCCGGCCATCGTGGGCGTGCGGCAGGCCACCCGCTGCCTGCGCCACAACGAGCCGCTGATCATCGACGGCGACCTGGGGGTCGTGCTGGCGGATGCGGACGAGCGCATACTCGCCCAGTACAGACGCCGCCTGCAGGAGGCGCGCCGCCAGTCCCGCGAGCTCGCCGCACTCTCCACCCGGCCTGCCGTCAGCCAGGACGGGCAGCGCATCACGCTGATGGCGAACATCGAGCTGCCGGAGGACATCGACGCGGCCCGCGACGCGGGTGCGGACGCCGTGGGGCTCTACCGCACGGAATTCCTGTACATGAACCGGGCTGCGGTCCCTGACGAAGAGGAGCACTACGAAACCTACCGGCGGGTGGTGGAGGGCCTGGGGGGGGTACCCATCCACATCCGGACCCTCGACCTGGGGGCCGACAAGAACGTCGACGGCTGCATGTCCGCGTCTGCACCGGGGCCGGCCTGCAACCCGGCCCTGGGCCTGCGGGCGATCCGGCTGTGCCTGCGCGAGCCCGCGTTGTTCCGGCCCCAGATCAGGGCCATCCTCAGGGTCGCCGCGCTGGGACCCGTGCGCATCATGCTCCCGATGCTCTCCTCCACGGCCGAAGTGCGCCAGGCCGTCGCTCTGATCGAGGCGGTCAAGCATGATCTGCGACGGGAGAGAGTCGTGTTCGATCCGCACACACCCGTGGGCGGGATGATCGAGGTCCCGGCGGCCGCGCTGGCGGCGCCCTGCTTCGCGCGGCACCTGGACTTCCTCTCGATCGGCACCAACGACCTCATCCAGTACACCCTGGCCATCGACCGGGGAGACGAGGAGGTGAGCTACCTCTACGACCCCCTCCACCCGGCCGTGCTGAAGCTCATATACCTCACCATCGAGGCGGGCAGGGAGGCCGGCGTGCCCGTATCCATGTGCGGGGAGATGGCCGGCGATCCCCGATACGTCCCCCTGCTGCTCGGCATGGGACTGCGGCAGCTGAGCATGCAGCCGCGCTCGATCCTGGCCGCAAAGCGGGTCGTGCGCTCCAGCAACCTCGCCCAGCTCGAGGACAGCGTAGACCGTCTGTTCCAGCGCCTCGACACCGAAGACATCGCCTCGCTGCTCGCCGATTTCGGGCGCGAATTCCTCCTCTGATCCGCTTCCGGAGCCCGCCGGAGCGCTGATAACATAGGCGGCCCGGCGGCGCCCCTGCGCCGTCCCCCCCAGCCTCCGATCCTGTGAGCCATCCGCCGAGATGTCGTCCGAAACCCAGGAGCCCGACGTCCACAAGAACCGCCTGCAACGCCTGCAGGAGGTGCTCGACCGCGGCGCGCTCAAGCACGCCGGGAAGCTGCTGAACGCCCTGCAGCCGGCGGAGATCGCCCACCTGCTCGAGTCACTGCCCTACGCCGAGCGGGAGATCATCTGGGGCCTGGTCAGCGAGGAGCACGACGGGGAGGTGCTGCTCCACGTCAACGACGAGGTCAGGGCCGACCTGATCCGCAAGATGGACCTGCCCGAGCTCCTGGCCGCCGCCGAGGGCCTGGACACCGACGACCTGGCGGACCTGGTGCAGGACCTCCCCCTGACCATCACCTGGCAGGTGCTGGACTCCCTGGACCACCAGCACCGCGAGCGCCTCGAGGCCGTGCTTTCCTACGGGGAGGACACCGCCGGCGGCCTGATGAACACCGACACCATAACGGTCCGCCCGGAGGTTCCCCTGGACGTCGTGCTGCGCTACGTGCGCCGCCTGAGGGACAAGATCCCGAGCTCCACGGACAACCTGATCGTGGTCAACCGCCGCAACAAGTACCTGGGCGTGCTCTCGCTCACCGTGCTGCTCACCCACGACCCCGAGGACATAGTCGCCGAGGTGATGAGCCTGGACATGGAGGCCATCCCCGCCACCATGCCGGCCCGCGAAGTGGCCAACCGCTTCGAGCACTACGACCTGGTCTCGGCGCCGGTGGTGGACGAGGAGGGCAATCTGCTGGGCCGGATCACCATCGACGACGTGGTGGACGTCATCCGCGAGGAGGGCGAGCACGCGTTCATGGGCCAGGCAGGCCTGTCGGAGGACGAGGACATGTTCGCGCCGGTGATGGTCAGCGCCCGGCGCCGGGCAGTGTGGCTGGGCGTGAACCTGGTCACCGCCTTCCTGGCCTCCTGGGTGATCGGCCTGTTCGAGGCGACCATCGACCGGATCGTCGCCCTCGCGGTGCTCATGCCGATAGTGGCGAGCATGGGCGGGATCGCCGGAAGCCAGACCCTGACGCTCGCCATCCGCGGCATCGCCCTCGGACAGCTCTCCAGCAAGAATGCGCGCTACCTGCTGACCAAGGAGCTGGCGGTCGGGGCGCTCAACGGCCTGGTCTGGGCGGCCGTGGTCGCGGTGGTCGCGGGCCTGTGGTTCAAGAGCGTCGGCATCTCCATCCTCATCGCCACCGCCCTGACCATCAACCTGGTTTTCGCCGCCTTCTCGGGCGCCCTGCTGCCCCTGGCCCTGGAGAAGCTGGGGATCGACCCGGCCCTGGCCGGGAGCGTCCTGCTCACCACCATCACCGACGTGGTGGGCTTCATGGCCTTCCTGGGGCTGGCCACCGTCTTCCTGCTGTAGAAGCGGAATCCGTCGCGCTCAGCGAGCGCCTCAGGAGCTCTCCACACGACGAAACTCCGTGCCCTTACACCGGGAGCACGGGGGGATATGGCCGGGCTTGCTGTAATGCAGCTCCTTGCCGCACCCGGTGCAGGCCAGAGTACCGAGACCCGTCACCTCACCGGTGTGGTAGAGGTCGGCCCGCCGCGCGCGGTCGGCCAGCTCGGCGAGCTCCAGGCTGGTCCGGTCGGCGACGTTGGCGAACATCTCGAACAGCTTGGTCTCGATCAGACTCATGTCGAACCTGAACCACTCCCGCAGCTCCTCTCCGGTCTGGGACAGGAACTGGGCCGCATCCTTCATGTCCCTCTCCAGGTAGGCCGCCACCCGATCCGCCTCCTCGCGGGTGAGCTCGCCGAGCTCCACCGCCCGCTCGCGGGCGTGGTCGATGCTTCGCCGCAGCGCGGGGAAGCCGGTCTCCTCCACCCGGTCCAGGGTGTCGTTGACCCGGCCGAGCATGGTGTCGTAGGCGCTGACCAGTCGCTCGATCAGATCTCTGCTCTGGGGCCTGTCGTTGGGCTCGCTCATGGGATGCTCCTCGCTGCCGGGCATGGAGGCCGGCCGCCCCGCGCAGGCGGGACGGCGATCGGGCTTCCCCCTGTTGGAATTCTGTACCAAAGCGGCCCCCGCCTCCAGCGCGTCGCCCGCACAGTCGCGGCCGCCCGCACGCTGCGGTATCCTTTCGCGATTCTGAGACAGCCCGGGACGACGAACCCAGCCATGCAGGAACACTACGATCCGGCGCAGATAGAGCGGGCCGCCCAGGAGCATTGGGAGGCCAGCCGGGCGTTCGAGGTGACCGAGGACCGGAGCCGGGAGAAGTTCTACTGCCTCTCGATGTTCCCCTACCCCAGCGGCCGCCTGCACATGGGCCACGTGCGCAACTACACCATCGGCGACGTGATCGCCCGCTACCAGCGGATGCTGGGCAGAAACGTCCTCCAGCCCATGGGGTGGGACGCCTTCGGCCTGCCGGCGGAGAACGCCGCCCTGAAGAACCAGGTCCCCCCGGCGCGCTGGACCTACGAGAACATCGACTATATGAAGGCCCAGCTCAGGCGCCTGGGCTTCGGCTATGACTGGCGCCGGGAGCTGGCCACCTGCGACCCCGCCTACTACCGCTGGGAGCAGTGGCTGTTCACGCGCCTGTACCGTAAGGGTCTGGCCTATCGAAAGAACGCCGTGGTCAACTGGG
>JASFUT010000037.1:0-16477 GCA_050050175.1 Chromatiales bacterium | reverse complement strand
CGACGTGCTGGCCAGCCTCACCCTGGGCCTGACCTGGATCGCCGCCCTGGGGATCGCCTACCACCGCCACACTGCAGTGGAGACCCACTGGCGGGGCCTTGCCCTCAGCGCGATCGGGGTCGCCGCTTTGGCCTTCACGGCCCAGACCTGGCGTGCACACGACAGCGACCTGGCCCGCTACACGCCCCACCGACCGGTCCGGGAGATGGCATTCGAGACCTGGTGGCAGGCGGGCTGGGCGCAGCTGCCCGCCCGGCGGGAGGACACCCGGGGCCTCGACACCAACCCTCTGAGCCTGCAGTACGCGGGCGATCTGGACTACCTGGCGGGCCGCCTGGAGGCGCGGGGCTGGGAGCGGGTCCGGCCCGCGGGCTGGCGCGATCTGCTCCGGCTGCTCTCCACCAGCCTGCCCCTCGACCGCCTGCCGGTGCTCCCCCAGGTCCACGACGGCCGCCACGAGTCGCTCGCCCTGGTCAAGACGGTGGACGCGGGGCGGCGGGTGGTCATCCGCCTGTGGCCCACGGAGATCCGGGTTGAGCCGGGCGGAACCCCCCTGTGGATCGGCAACGCCAGCACGCAGGAGCGCGATGAGCTGCTGGGACTGATCGCCTACCCGGTGACCAGCGAGGACTTCGCCGGGGCATTCGCCCGTCTCGAGGAGGCCGTGGAGGGAATGCCGCAGCGCCGCCCGGAGTCCGGAAGGCTTCTCCTGCTCGTGCACCAGCCGGGGCGCCCGGGCTCAGGCGGCCCGTCCCGCTGAAGCGTGCCCGACAGGGGCAAGCAGACGCCACCGGGCGACCGCGCCAGTGGCGAGCCCGGGTTCACTCGGCACCCCACCGGGGGGTCAGCGTCTGCTCCACGCCGATGTGGTCGAGGATGCGGGCCACCATGAAGTCGACCAGGTCCCCCACCGAGCGCGGGCCGAAGTAGAAGCCGGGATTGGCCGGCATGATCACCGCCCCCAGGCGGGCGAGATTGAGCATGTGCTCCAGGTGGATGGCGGAGAAGGGGGTCTCACGGACCACGAGCACGAGCTTGCGCCGCTCCTTGAGCATCACGTCCGCGGCGCGGTCGATGAGGTCGTCGCAGACGCCGGTGGCAATGCTCGCCAGGGTGCCGGTGGTGCAGGGGCAGACCACCAGCGATTCGGGCGGATTGGACCCGCTGGCCACGGGTGCCGTCCACTCCTGGCGCCCGAACACGCGGATCTGCCCCGGGCCGGCCTGGAATCGGTCAGTAAGCCAGGCCTGGGCGTCCTGCGCTCTGCCGGGCATCTCCTCGCCGGCCTCCATGCGCATCACCACCTGGGCCGCCTGGGAGTACATCAGGTACAGGCGCCGCTCCGCACGCACCAGGCACTCGATCAGGCGCAGGGCGTAAGGCATCCCGGAGGCGCCCGTGAGGGCAATGGCGATGGGACCCGGCTGCTCGCTCATGTCTGCTCCAGCCCCTCCGTTGCCGAAACGCACTTCGTGCCGACGCCCGTGCGCCGTAACGGCCTCCGGCGGCGAGCCGGCGGAGTTAGGCGCAACTCCGGCCCTTCGCGCTCAGCGAGCGCTCCTACGGGGCCCCAAGCCACGTGGTCGCGGCTGCCAGCCGCGAATCGGCGGCTTCGACCGCGAGCACCCGGATGGTTCGCACTCAACGAGCGCTCCTGCAGGCCCCAGGGCCCGCCGTAGGAGCGGCTGCCAGCCGCGAACTGGTGGCGGTGGTGGCCGCGAACCGGTGGGCCTTCGCCGATTCTAGCCCAGAGTCCGGCGTTTTCGTGTTGGCGGCCCGGGGACGCCCGCCCGGCCTCAGGCCGGGCCCCGCCGACGGGCCAGCGCGTCCAGCAGGCGCTGGTGGATGTTGCCGAAGCCGCCGTTGCTCATGATCAGCACGTGGTCTCCGGAGAGGACCTCCCGGGACAGGACGCCGAGGATCTCCTCCACCGAGCCCGCGACGCTGAGGCGGGGCCCCAGCGGCGCCAGCACCTTGGCAGGGCTCCAGCCGAGCCCCTCGTGGGCGAGCACCAGGACGCGCTCGGCGGGCTCCAGGGCATGCGCCAGACGGTCCGCGTGCACCCCCATCCGCATGGTATTGGAGCGGGGGTCGAGCACCGCCAGGATGCGGTCGCCGCCCACCTGCGCGCGCAGGCCCTCCAGGGTGGTGCGGATGGCGCTCGGATGATGGGCGAAATCGTCGTAGACGCGGATGCCGCCCACCTCGCCGCGCAGCTCCATGCGCCGCTTGATTCCCCGGAACCCGGCCAGCGCCTGCGCCCCCGCCTCGGGTGGGACGCCCAGGTGCCGCGCGGCGGCCACGGCCGCCAGGGCGTTAGCCAGGTTGTGGCGACCGATCTGGGACCATTCCACCCTGCCCGCCGGGTTGCCTTCGCATACCAGGTCGAACCGGCGCGAGTCCGCACTGACCCCCACCGCCTGCCAGTCCCCGTCCTCACCCCCCAGGGTCTCCACCGGCGTCCAGCAGCCCATGGCGAGCACTTGGGCGACCGCCTCGTCCCCGGCCGGGACGATGATCCGCCCCGATCCGGGCACGGTCCGGACCAGGTGATGAAACTGGCGCTGGATCTGGGCCAGATCAGCGAAGATGTCGGCATGATCGAACTCCAGGTTGTTCACGACCAGGGTGCGCGGCCGGTAGTGGACGAACTTCGACCGTTTGTCGAAGAAGGCGGTGTCGTACTCGTCCGCCTCCACCACGAAGAAGGGCGCCGAGCCGAGGCGCGCGGACACGCCGAAGTTCTCCGGCACGCCGCCGATGAGGAACCCGGGCTCCAGGCCTGCGTGCTCCAGGATCCACGCCACCAGACTGGCAGTGGTGGTCTTGCCGTGGGTCCCGGCGACGGCGACGACCCAGCGGTCGGCCAGCAGGTGCTCGGCCAGCCACTGGGGACCGGACGTGTAGGGCAGGCCGGCGTCGAGCATGTGCTCCACCGCCGGGTTGCCCCGCGAGAGGGCGTTGCCCACCACGACCTGGTCGGGGGGCGGGTCCAGATGGCCCGCCGCGTATCCCTCCATGAGTCGGATTCCGGCACGCTCGAGCTGAGTGCTCATGGGCGGATAGACCTGGGCATCCGATCCGGTGACCTGGTGGCCCAGGGCCCGGGCCAGCAGGGCCACTCCGCCCATGAAGGTGCCGCAGATTCCGAGGATATGGATGTGCACGGCTCAGGCCGGAGGCAGAAAGAGCAGCTCGAACAACAGCATGGAGACCAGAGTGTACCCGAGACTCAGCACCACCCCCACCGCGAGGTGCACGTCCAGCGCATGGCGCAGGATGTGGCCCGTGACGACCTGTATCCAGCCCATCAGCCCCAGGATCAGCAGTGCACCGAGCTGGGAGAGGATCGAAGCCTGCGGATCGGGACCGGTCAGCCAGTGCAGCGGCAGGTAGACGGCGGCGAGCAGCGCCCCGGCCCCCAGCAGGGCGGTGGCGGTCTGGGCAAAGCGCATCGGGCGGCTGCGCAGATAGAGCACGCCCCAGAGCAGCAGCAGGAGAAGGCCGGCGTCGAACATGCTGATCACCAGCGCCCGACCGACCCCGGTGGAGATCAGGGCCTGCACGATGACCCCCACCAGGACGTTGAGCGCCAGCACCAGGGCGAACAGCTCCCGCGAGGCGGGCAGATCCTGAGGCGCGGCGCGCAGCAGGCAGAGGTCCACGAAGAATTTAAGCAGCGGGATCAAGTTCCGACGTCGGGGCGGGGAGCGACGTCCGGCATCATAACCGGCCGGCGGGTGTCGAGAAACCGCCCCTGTACCATCGGTGGTAAGCTGGGCGCCCTTTCCCCAGCCCCTGCGCCCCATGGACAAGCTCTACGTCGATACTCCCGAAGCCCTGAACGACCTGTGCGCACGCCTGCGCCGGAGCCCCTGGCTCGCCGTCGACACCGAGTTCATGCGTGAGAAGACCTACTTCCCCCGCCTGTGCCTGCTCCAGGTGGCCGACCGGGAGACCGCGGCCTGCGTGGACCCTCTGGCGCTTGAGGACCTCTCACCGCTGGTCGAGCTCCTGTACGCGCCGGCGACGATCAAGGTCTTCCACGCTGCGCGGCAGGACCTGGAGATCTTCTACAACCTCTGGGGGAGCCTCCCCACCCCCCTGTTCGATACCCAGGCCGCCGCCATGCTGGCAGGCCTGGGCGAGCAGATCGGATACGCGGACCTGGTCAAGCGCCTCCTCGGCGTCGATCTCGAGAAGGGACACACCCGCGCCGACTGGTCCCGCCGCCCCCTCGAGCCGGAGCAGATCGATTACGCCTACGACGACGTCATCCACCTGGGGGAGGCCTACGTGGTGCTCCGGGATCGCCTGGAGAAAGCGGGCCGGCTGGGATGGCTGGATGAGGATTTCGCCCGGCTGGCCGATCCGGCGGCCTATGCGCCGGAGCCCGAGGAGGCCTGGCAGCGGATCAAGGGCCGCCAGCGGCTGCGCGGCGTGCAGCTGGCCGTGCTCCAGCGCCTGGCCGCCTGGCGGGAGCGCCGGGCCCGGGAGCGCGACCTGCCGCGGCGGTGGGTGCTCAAGGACGAGGTAATGGTGGACGTCGCCCGACGGATGCCGGCCCGCGTGGACGCCCTGCGCAGGATTCGCGGCCTGGAAGGGGCCACCGTCGAGCGTCTCGGCCAGGAGATCCTCGAGGAGGTCGGCCGCGCGCGGACCCTCCCGGCGGAGCACTGGCCCTCGGATCGGCGTCCCGCACGGCGTCCCAGCGCCGCGCAGGAGGCGATCACCGACATGCTGAGCGCCGCATTGCGGATGCTGGCCGACGAGCAGGGCATCAGTCCCGGGGCCGTCGCGACGCGGCCCGACCTGGAGCAGCTCGCCATGGGTGAGCGGGACACCGCGCTCCTCCAGGGATGGCGTCGCGCGGTCGTGGGAGAGCGTCTTCTTGCCCTCGCGGACGGCAGGACCGCACTGCGCGTGGTGGACGGCGAGCCCCGGCTGACGGGCTAGGCCCTGGATTGCGCTCCGCTTCATCCGGGCTGCCCGGCTGCGCCGACCCGTACCGCCGAGCGTGTACCGTCTACTATCAAGAGAGGGTCGACGCCCGCCGCAATTGCGCCGCCATGCCGCGCCGTCACGGAGTCCGAACATGAGAGCCCTCGTCCTTGCGCTCGCCATTGCCGGCCTGGCCGGCTGCTCGGGCGACCCCGAGCCGGAAGTGACCGACAACCCCGTCTGGGGCCCGGGGATACAGGCCCGCCGCAGCGCCGCCGAGGTGGCGGACTTCGCGAACGAGCAGCTGAGGGCTCAGGAGGAGGCGATCCGCCGGTCGGGGGCAGCGCCGGGTCAGGCGCGCTGAGGGCGGCGGTGCCGCCGGTCGAGGGCCAGCGCGCCGGCGAGGCCGACCAGGCCGAGCAGGACCGCCCCGGCATTGCCCATCCAGACGTAGGGCGTCGCTCCCTGCATCGGGACCACCTCTGCTGACAGCACATGGCGCTGGAACATGGGCGAGCGCTCGAGCACGCGGCCTTTGTCGTCGATCACCGCCGAGATTCCGGTGTTGGTCGCCCGCAGCATGAACCTGCCGGTCTCCTGCGAGCGCACGCGTGCGATCTCAAGGTGCTGGTGAGGCGCCAGGGAATCCCCGAACCAGGCGTCGTTGCTGGCGTTGACCAGGAAGGCGGCCTCGGGCAGCGCCTCGATGGTCTCCTCGCCGAATGCATCCTCGTAGCAGATGGACACGGCCGCGTGATAGCCGGCGAGGGGCACCAGCGGCCGCGCGCCGTCCCCCGGGGAGAAGTCGGACATGGGGATATCGAGCGCCTCGCCCAGCGGCGCGAAGAGGGCCCGCAGGGGCACGAACTCGCCGAAGGGCACCAGGTGGCGCTTGAAGTAGCTCGCCCTCTCCGGACCCAGCGCCAGCATGGCGTTGAAGTACCGGCCGTCGTGCGGGTCGGAGACGGGGATGCCGATCAGCAGGTCCGTGCCCCGGGCGCGGGCCTCCCTCTCCATCGGGCCGAGCAGCCGGTCCTCGACCTGATGGGCGAACGCCGGCACGGCCGTCTCCGGCCAGATGATCAGCCGACTGTCCCAGTTGTCCCGGGTCAGGCCCCGGTAGACGTCCAGGGTGGGCGTGAACAAGGCGGGGTCCCATTTGCGATCCGGGGTGACGTTGCCCTGGATCATGCTGACGCGGAAGGGGTCGCCCGCGGGCAGGGTCCAGTCCACCGCCCTCAGGGCCGCGCCGCCGAGCCATAGGCCTGCGAGGGCCGCGGCGGCCCACCAGCGCGGGCCGCAGGCGCGGGTGAGCATCCAGACCGTCAGCCCCGCGGACAGGGCGAGCACGCCGCCGACGCCGAACACGCCCAGCACGGGAGCGAAGCCCGCCACGGGCGAGTCGACCTGGGAGTAGCCCAGGGAGAGCCACGGGAAACCGGTGAGAAACCAACCGCGGACCCACTCGGCGAGCACCCAGGCGCCCGGGAATGCCAGGATCAGTCGCCACGCGGGGTCTGTCGTCGCCCGGGCGCCCAGCCAGCCCGCGGCCCCGTAGAACAGGGCCATGAAGCCGACGAGAGCGGCGGTGATCAGCCAGGCCAGGACGATGCCGCCGCCGCTGAACTGGGCGATGCTGATGTGGACCCAGGAGACGCCGAGCCCCAGCAGACCCAGACCGAACAGGTAGCCGAGCCGGAAGGCGCGGCCGGGATCGGCGTCGCGCCAGAGCCAGAACAGCAGGGCGAGGGTAAACAGCGGGACCGGAGCCAGGCCGAAGGGCGCAAACCCGAGGACGGTCGCTGCCCCGGCCGCCGGCGCCGCCGCCCAGGCGTAGCGGCGCATCGAGCGCGTGAGGGGAGCTTCAGCCAATGCTGCCGTCTGCGGCCGGTCAGCCTTGGCCGACCGCGTCTTCCCGGCTTCCGCTGAGGCGCCGCGCGTAGAGCAGATGGATGCGGCGGCTGTCCGCGCGCATCACCTGGAACTGGAACCCGCCCAGGGTGACCTTCTCGCCGCGCTTGGGCATGTGCCCGAGGGCATTGGTCACCAGCCCGCCGATAGTGTCGAACTCTTCCTCGTCCAGGGAGGTCTCGAAGTACTCGTTGAAGTCGTCGATAGGCGTGTGGGCCTTGACGGTGAACTCGCGCTCACCGCGCTTGAGGATGGGCGCACCTTCGTCGTAGTCGTACTCGTCCTCGATCTCGCCCACGATCTGCTCCAGCACATCCTCGATGGTGACCAGGCCCGCAACCGACCCGTACTCGTCGACCACGATGGCCATGTGGTTGCGGCTGGCGCGGAACTCCTTGAGCAGCACGTTGAGGCGCTTGCTCTCGGGCACGAAGACCGCCGAGCGCAGCACGTCCCTCATATCAAAGCGCCGCCCGTCGGAATCGCCGCAATAGGCCAGGAGGTCCTTGGCCAGCATGATCCCGACCACCTCGCCCCGGTCTTCGGCGATGACCGGAAACCTCGAGTGCGCGGACTCCACCACCACGGGGAGAACGGCATCGAGCGGATCGCCCCGGCGCACGGTGGTCATCTGGGCGCGCGGGATCATGATGTCGCGCACCTGCAGATCGGACACCTGGAGCACGCCCTCCATCATGCTGAGGGCGTCGGCGTCAAGCAGCTCGCGGTCTCTGGCGTCCTGGAGCAGCCCGACGAGCTGCTCCCGGTCCTTCGGCTCGGTCCCGAAGATCTGGGTGATACGTTCCAGCCAGGCCTTCGGACCCGAACCGTTACTAGGTCGGCCGTTACTCATCGCTCTCCGCGTCTTTATAGGGATCCGGCAGGCCGAGCCTCCCCAGGATCGCCGCTTCCAGGGACTCCATCGCGATGGCGTCGGAGTCATTCTGATGGTCGTGCCCGAGCAGATGCAAGATCCCGTGAACCACCATGTGCGCCCAATGGGCCCCGAGCCGCTTGCCCTGCTCTCGGGCCTCCCGGGCCACCACCGGAGCACAGATCGCGATGTCGCCCAGGTGGTCGACCGGTACGCCCGGCGGGGCCTCGAAGGCAAAGGACAGCACGTTCGTCGGCCGGTCCTTTCCCCGGTAGTCCCGATTGAGCGCCCTCATCTCCTCCTCGCCCACGACCCGGATGACGAGCCCGCCGCGGCGCTGCGTGCCGAGGGCCGCTTCGGCCCAGCGGCGAAGATCGCTCTCCGGCGGGACCCCTTCTGACCGGGTCGCCACCTGCAGCTCCAGCTCGACGCTCAACGCTGCCCGCCGGCCTCGCCGGCAGCCCCCCCGCGTGCCCCCGACCCGCACGGCGACCAACCCGCCGCCCGCCTCATTCGGCGCCGCCCTGTCTCCTGCTGAAGCCGTCGTAGGCGTGCACGATTCGCTGCACCAGCGGGTGGCGGACCACGTCTTTCGCGCTGAAGAAGGTGAAGCTGATCCCGTCCACCTTGCCGAGCACCTCGATCGCCTGGCGCAGCCCCGACTGCTGGCCCCGGGGGAGGTCCACCTGGGTCACGTCCCCGGTGACCACCGCGGTGGACCCGAAGCCCATGCGGGTGAGGAACATCTTCATCTGCTCCGGCGTGGTGTTCTGGGCCTCGTCGAGGATGATGAAGGATTCGTTCAGGGTGCGCCCACGCATATAGGCCAGAGGCGCGACCTCGATCACGTTCCGCTCGAGCAGCTTGGAGACCCGCTCGAAGCCCAGCATCTCGTAGAGGGCGTCGTACAGCGGCTTGAGATAGGGGTCGATCTTCTGCGCCAGGTCCCCGGGCAGGAACCCGAGCCGCTCGCCCGCCTCCACCGCCGGACGCACCAGCAGGATGCGACGGACCTCGTCCCGGTCCAGGGCCTCCACCGCGCAGGCCACCGCCAGGTAGGTCTTGCCGGTTCCGGCCGGCCCCACCCCGAAGTTGAGATCGTGGGTGAGGATCTTGCGCATGTAGTCCTGCTGGTTGGGACCCCGCGGACGGATCATGCCCCGCCGGGTCTTGATGAGGATTTCGGGGGTCTCGGGCGCGCGCGCCCGCTCCAGCATCGCGTCCACTCCGGACTCCTGCAGGTAGAGGTGGACCCGGTCCGGGGTCAGCACCTCCCGGTCGCTGGCGCCGTAGAGGTCGTAGAGGACCTCGCGCCCCGCGGCGATCGCCTCGGGCTTGCCGAACAGGCGGAACAGGTTGCCCCGGTTGGAGATCTCGATGCCCAGCCGGCGCTCGATCTGGCGCAGGTGCTCATCGAGCTGCCCGCACACATTGGCGAGGCGGTCGTTATCCGCCGGCTCCAGGACGAGGTCCAACGTATCGGGGTGATCGGACACTGACTGCGCGGGCGTGCTCACTCGGGGTAGGTGCCACCTGAGGTCGAAGGAATATGGGTCCGGCCGGGGGAGCTTTCCAGGGGAGATCTTTCAGGCACGCGACCGGCCCCCCACCGGGCGGGCGCCATCGACGGCCGGGTGCGAGGCAGATTTGGACGCTGGTCGGGTCGGGGCAAAGGCTCGATACCGCAAATGCGCCGCCAACGGCTCCTATCCCTATTCTGGTCCGCTCAGGCCGATTGCGCCACCTGCCGGACGGACCCCGTATCGGCGGCGGCCAGGAGCTCGCCGCGCAGGGAGTTGGGCAGCGCCTCGGTGATGCGCACCTCGGCGAAGCGCCCGATCAGGCCCGGCGCCCCGCGGAAGTTGACCACCCGGTTGTTCTCGGTGCGCCCCGCGAGCTGCGCCGGATCCTTGCGCGAGGGCCGCTCCACCAGGATGCGCTGGACCGTCCCGACCATCTGCCGGCTGATACGCTGGGCCTGGTCGTTGATCCGGTGCTGGAGGCGCTCGAGCCGGGCCTGCTTGACCTGCGCCGGCACGTCGTCCGGCAGGTCGGCCGCGGGCGTCCCGGGGCGGCGGCTGTAGACGAAGCTGAACGAATGGTCGAAGCCGACCTCCTCGATGAGGCGCATGGTGGCCTCGAAGTCCGCGTCGGTCTCGCCCGGAAATCCGACGATGAAATCCGAGGAGATCGTGATGCACGGGCGCGCCTCGCGCAGCCGCCGGATCCGAGCCTTGTACTCCAGGGCGGTGTGGCCGCGCTTCATGAGCGCGAGAATCCGGTCCGATCCGCTCTGCACCGGCAGGTGCAGGAAGCTCACCAGCTCGGGCACCTCGGCATAGGCCTCGATCAGGCGGTCGGAGAGCTCCACGGGGTGGGAGGTGGTGAAGCGGACGCGCTCTATGCCTTCCACGGCCGCGACGTACTCGATCAGCAGGGCCAGGTCCGCGAGCTCTCCGTCGTCCATGGGACCGCGGTAGGCGTTGACGTTCTGTCCCAGCAGATTGACCTCGCGCACGCCCTGGCGGGCCAGGAGGGCCACTTCCGCGATCACGTCGTCGAACGGGCGGCTGATCTCCTCGCCGCGGGTATAGGGCACCACGCAGAAGGTGCAGTACCTGGAGCAGCCCTCCATCACCGAGACGAAGGCGGTGGGACCTTCGGCGCGGGGCGCCGGCAGGCAGTCGAACTTCTCGATCTCGGGGAAGGAGACATCCACCACCGCACGGTGCGCACGCCGGCTCTCCTCGATCATGGCCGGCAGGCGGTGCAGGGTCTGGGGCCCGAACACCAGGTCCACGTAGGGGGCGCGCTCGCGGATCGCCTCGCCCTCCTGGCTGGCAACACAGCCCCCCACGCCGATGACCAGCTCCGGCCGGCGCTCCTTCCAGGGACGCCACCGACCCAGCTGGGAGAACACCTTCTCCTGGGCCTTCTCGCGGATGGAGCAGGTATTGAGGAGCAGCACGTCCGCCTCTTCCGGCCGGTCCGTCAGCTCGAGCCCGTGGGATGCGCGCAACGCCCCGGCCATTCGGTCCGAGTCGTACTCGTTCATCTGGCAGCCGAAGGTCTTGATGTAGAGCTTGCCGGCCATCTGCCTGAAACCGCTGGAAAAGCTCAGTAGTCTACCGGCCGGCCGGACCGAATGCCACCGCTGGCCAGCCCTCCTCGGACCAGCCGGTGGAATTCATGATCGTCCGGGTCCTCACCACTTCGCGGCCCCCGCCGTACCAGCGGCCGCCGGCCGCGAACCCGACGGAGGCCGCCGTAAGCCGCGGCCATTCGCGCTCAGCGAGCGCTCCTTCGGGTGCCGAAGCCCGGCGCAGGAGCGGCTGCCGGCCGCGAACCGTTCGCGCTCAGCACGCACTCTCCGGGGCTCGCGGGGCGGTGTTGTTCCGCTCCCACAGAGCGAGCGCGGCGGCCCGCGCCTCGCTGCAGCGGCTTCGATGCTCGTCCCGCCGGATCTGCGCGCTTCGAACGGACCGCAACGGGTTCCTGGGCAGGTAGTAGTCGATGTTCCGTTCCAGCTCGAAGGCCGCCCGCTCCACCTGCTCCGGGGCCGTCCGCTCGCGAAACCACAGCCGGATCTCGGCGGTCGGGTCGGGACGCACCATGGCCACGTGGTAGTGGCCGCAGGCCCCCAGACAGTCGAAGCGCATCACCTCGATCCCACGGACGATGAAGGACAGCACGGGGCCGACTCCTTCCGCGAGCCGGGCGTCGGCGCCGCGGAAGCCTCTCAGGTCCTTCCAGAAGATCTCGATCCGGGTGTCCGCAGGGGACCCGTATTCCACGCTCTCCAGCTGGGCCCTGCGGCCCCCCAGGTTCAGCTCGTACCCGGAGGCCTGGCGGCGCGCCGCCGCAGCGAAACGGCGCCTGAATCGATTCCACATGATGCTCTCCGGTCCTCCGAATGAACGAATGCTACACCCTGGACAGCGTTCGGGGGCTCGTCCGCAACTACACGGGGCTGGGGGTAAGCTCGGCGATGCGCTCGGCGGCGAGAGCGGCCTGATCGCCACGCCCGGCGTCAGTCGCCAGAGAGCGGCGCACCTCCCAGAATCTCACGGCATGCCGCGAGGCAGGCGCCAAGGGCGCGAGCTCCTCGGCCCAGTCCCAGGCGGCGGCCGGGTCACCCAGCCGTATCAGACCGTCCACCACGGACAGGCCGAAGAAGAAACGGCTCTCGGGGGGTGCGGTCTCGAACCCAAATCGGACAGCACGCCGATCCGATTCGCCAACGCTCCTCTGGTGGACCGCCAGATGAAAGCGCGCGAGCGGGAGCGCCGTGCACGTCGACAGACCGTCCAGCAGGGCGCTCACCCTTGCCGGGCCGAGCAGGCGGGCGAAGCGATCGATGAGGCGGTCGACATGAAAGAAGGGGCCGAGCACGGGCTGCAGCAGCTCGTCCAGGGCCCGGCCCGCACCTTTCGGATCCGGTCGAATCCCCCGGGCGAGCGAGAAGACGGCTTCCAGCGCGGCGCGCTGCTCCCGACTGAATGGAATCCGGCCCTCCTCCGGCTCGGCCCTCGGGAGGCGGGGAAGTGGAAGGGCTCGCAGGCGCCGCCAGCGCCCGCCTGACGCGGCCTCGGCCGCCATCGACGGCGGGAGGCCGACCGCTTGCAGCAGGCCCCGCCGCGCCCGTGCGGGCGCCCCCCTCGTCGCATCCACCAGGCGCAGAGCGTGGAAGCAGTACCCCCCCCTGGCGCGCAGGGCCGCCTCCATCGTCGAATCCGACAGGTCCTTGGACCAGTGTGCAAGCTCACGGGCACGCCGCTGCGCCGACATCCCGAGCCGCCGCACGCCGTGGAGTGAGAGGGCGGAGATCCGATCCAGGGTCGTCCAGCGCAGCTCTCCGGCAGCGGCGAACCCTTTCAGCATGTGCAGCACCACGTCCTCGCGGTCGCGCGCGCCGGTCCACCCCGCGCGCGCGATATAGGCCTCTTTTCGATGCGCCAGATGGGTGTCGAACACCCCTTTGAAGCGCCCGTCCGCCAGCAACCGCCGCTGTAGAGGGTGCCCCGAGGCATGGAGTCCGAGCGCGACGCGCCCCTCGGTGCCGACCGAGGCCACAGGGGTGTCCACGATATCGCATCGGTCGAGCGCCGCCCCGAGCAGCTCGACATGCCGGGGCATGAGGAGATCATCGTCGTCGTTGTAGAAGATTCGGAGGGCCAGGGCGGTGCGCACCGCGAAGTCCCTGTTCGCGGCGCCTCGTTGGGAGGCCTTGGGCCGGTCCAGGAAGCGCACCCTGGGGTCCTCCGCGGCCAGGCCCTCTGCGACGGCGCGCACCTCCCGTGTACAGCCGTCACCGACGACGACGACCTCGATATCCCGGACGGTCTGGCTCAGGGCCGAGTGGACCGCATACGGCAGGGTACTGTGCCGGTCGTGGGTCGGAATGATGATGGAGGCGTAAGGAACGCCCACGTCAGAGCGCCGCCTCGGCGTCGGCGTACGCCGCCAGCAGCGCGCCGTAGCTGCCGGCCGCCTCGTCCTTCTCCGAAAGGACTGGTGTGTCGGTGGGCCACTCCAGTCCCAGCTCCGGGTCGTCGAACCGGCAGCCGAGCTCCCCCCGGCCGTCGAACGGACGCGAGAGGCCATAGAGGAGCATGAAGGGCTCTTCGCCGTAGACGCCGTGCGCCACGCCTTTCGGGACGAGCAGCACCCGGTCGCGCCCGTCCCACCGCAGCGTCATGGTCTGCCGGTAGGTTGGGGACCGGGGCCGGATGTCCGCCAGTGCGAAGAACATCGGGCCCGCGAGCGGCACGTAGTATTCGTCGTAATACAGATGGGCGTGCATCCCGCGCAGGACATGGGCATCGGAGCGCACCAGGTTCCATTGCGGCAGGTCCAGCGCCGAATACGCATTTCGGAGGTAGAGGGTGGTCAGAGTACCGCGGTGGTCCGGCCGGGGCGCCAGGGTCAGAATGTCTACGCCATCGATCAAGGGCACCGCCTCCTCGTCCCCCTCGCAGGCCGGGCACCGGCCCCGGATCGGAACGACGCCCTCCGCCCACGCCGTTGCCAGGATATAGGCAGGACGCCCCCCGTCAAGCCTGCAGCCGCGGCCAGGAGCCGGTCCCGGGCATCGTCCGGTCGGTCCCCGCGACCGGGGCCGCCGGTGACCGGAGCCCTGGCGTCGCCTCCGACGAGGGCTGTAACCTTGCGGGCCATGCACCACCGCCCCCGCAAGCGATTTGGACAGAACTTCCTCCACGACCCCGCGGTGATCGCAAGGATTCTCCGCGCCGTCGACCCCGTGCCGGGGGACCACCTGGTGGAGATCGGCCCGGGGCGCGGGGCGATCACCGCCGGGCTCCTGGAGGGGGCGGGCGAGCTCGACGCGGTGGAGCTTGACCGCGACCTGGTCGCGCCCCTGGCGCGCCTGTGCGGCGGGCTCGGGCGGCTGCGCATCCACACCGCCGACGCCCTGCGCTTCGAGTTCTGCACGCTGGCACCGCCGGGCGAGCGGCTCAGGCTCGTGGGCAACCTGCCCTACAACATCTCCACACCCCTGCTGTTCCACCTGCTGGATCAGGCGCGCTGCATCGCGGACATGCACTTCATGCTGCAGAAGGAGGTGGTGGAGCGCATGGCTGCGGGGCCGGGCACCAAGACCTACGGCCGACTCTCCGTGATGCTCCAGACCTGGTGCGAGGTGACCGACCTGTTCGCAATCGGTCCCGACGCCTTCACCCCGCCGCCGAAGGTGCACTCGGCTCTGGTCCGCCTGCGCCCCCTCGATCGGCCGCGGGTGGCCGTTTGCGACCCGGACGTGTATGCCCGCGTGGTGGGCCTGGCATTCGGGCAGCGGCGCAAGACCCTGCGCAATGCCCTCGCGCCCCTGATGGACGCGTCGCAGATCGCCGCGGCGGGCGTGGAGCCCGGGGAGCGGGCCGAGCGGCTCGGCCTTGAGGCCTTTTCCGCCCTGGCCGACGCGGCTTGCAAATCCCGACGCACGTCCTGACATTGTTGGGGCAATGCGACAGAGCAGGCCCCAGCAGGCACCCGCTGCACGGAGAGTGACCCAGGCATGAGCGACGACAAGATCCACGAGGATATCGAGATCCTGGAGAGGAACCAGCTGGCCCGGCCGGGCGAGGTCATGCCGTCGGTCATCCACGTGCTGCCCGTGGCGGCCCGTCCTTTCTTTCCCGGGCAGGCCGTGCCCCTGCTGATGGATCTCAAGCACTGGTCGCGCACCATGCGGGAGGTCAGCAAGACCCCGCACCACATACTCGGGCTCGTGCTGACCGCGGGCGAGAGCTCCGAAGACGCCCGCCCCAGGGACTTCAAGCGCATCGGCACCGCCTGCCGCGTGCACCGCGCCCAGGAGATGGACGGCAAGCTGCAGATCCTCGTGGAGTGCGTTCAGCGCTTCGAGATCGGCAAGATGCTGAGCCGCGAGGCGCCCTTCACCGCCCAGGTCCGCTACTTCCCCGAGCCGGGGGGCGCGCCGTCCCAGGACGTCAAGGCGTACGCGATGGCCATCATCAACACCATCAAGGAGCTGCTGCCCCTCAACCCGCTCTACGGCGAGGAGCTTCGCATGTTCCTGGACCGGTTCGGGCCGGACGACCCCTCTCATCTGGCGGACTTCGCCGCGAGCCTCACCACCTCGGACAAGCACCAGCTCCAGGAGGTGCTCGAGGAGGTCGAGCTGCTCCCGCGCATGGAGAAGGTCCTGGTCCTGCTCAACAACGAGCTGGAGCTGGCGAAGGCCCAGCAGACCATCCGCAAGTCCGTCGAGGAGCGGATGGAGAAGCAGCAGCGGGAGTTCTTCCTGCGCGAGCAGCTCAAGGCGATTCAGAAGGAGCTGGGCATCGCCAAGGACGACCGCACCGCCGACGTCGACCGCTTCAAGGAGCGGCTCGAAGAGCTGGAGCTGACCGAGGAGGCGCGCAAGCGGGTCGACGACGAGCTGGACAAGCTGTCCGTGCTGGAGCCGGGCTCCCCGGAGTACGGCGTGACCCGCAACTACCTGGACTGGATCACGCTCCTGCCCTGGGGCAGGCACTCCGCGGACAACCTGGATCTGCAGCACGCGCGCAAGGTGCTGGACCGGGACCACTACGGCCTGGATGACGTCAAGAAGCGCATCCTGGAGTTCCTCGCGGTGGGCATCCAGAAGGGCGAGGTCGCCGGCTCGATCGTGCTCCTGGTGGGCCCCCCGGGCGTGGGCAAGACCTCGGTGGGACGCTCGATCGCCAACGCCCTGGGCCGCCGGTTCTACCGCTTCTCGGTTGGCGGCATCCGGGACGAGGCGGAGATCAAGGGCCACCGCCGGACCTACATCGGGGCCATGCCCGGGAAGTTCATCCAGGCGATGAAGGACGCGGGCACCCAGAATCCGGTCATCATGCTGGACGAGATCGACAAGCTGGGCGCCTCTTTCCACGGCGATCCCGCCTCCGCCATGCTCGAGGTCCTGGACCCCGAGCAGAACGTGGACTTCCTCGACCACTACCTCGACCTGCGCTTCGACCTCTCCAAGGTGCTGTTCGTCTGCACCGCCAACCAGCTCGACACCATCCCGGCGCCCCTGCTGGACCGCATGGAGGTCATCCAGCTCTCCGGCTACATCGCCAGCGAAAAGCTGCAGATAGCGCGCAGGTACCTGCTTCCCCGCCAGCTCAAGCGGGCCGGGCTCAAGCGGGGCCAGGTCCGGATCGACAGCGCCACCCTGCGGGCCATCATCGAGGACTATGCCCGGGACGCCGGGGTGCGTCGCCTCGAGAAGCAGCTCGG
>JASFUT010000036.1:0-16499 GCA_050050175.1 Chromatiales bacterium | reverse complement strand
CTGCGGCCCCTGGATCCGCAGGGCGGCAAGGGAGACGAGACGGGATGACACCGACGATGCGCCCTGCAGACAGGGCCGCGGCCCATGCCCCCCAGCGGGAGATGGCAGACCTGGCCCGATTTGTGCGTCGAACATTCTCAGCCTGACGGCGACCGGCCGTCAGGGCATTCAGTGTCCTGAGAGGGAGCAGCAACCATGACTACGAGAACGATCCGGTGCCTGACTGTCGCGGTTGCCGGCGCAGCCATCCTGGGCATCGCCGGGTGCGAGCAGGAAGGGCCCGCCGAGAAGGCGGGCAAGCAGATCGACCAGGCAATGGAGGAGAGCGCAGAGAGCCTGGAGGAGGCTACCGACGAGGTCGGCGGCAAGCTGGAGGAAGCCGGGGACGAACTCCGCGACCGGGCCGACCAGTAGCCGGCCCTCTCACCCGCGAGACCACCCGGGAGCGAATCGCACAGCACAGGAGAACAGCCATGGGACGCTTGACCTACGCGAGCCTGGCCTTCGTCGCTCTGATCGTGAGCGCGTGCAACACCCTCGAGGGTGCGGGTGAAGACATCGAGGCGGTCGGAGACGAGGTGGAGGAGGAGGCCAGCGAGCACAAGGGCTACTGATGCCCGGCCCCGGGCCCGAAGCGACAGTCCCTTCGCGGGGATGAGCGGCTGCATCGAGCCCGGATCGTCCTGTCGCTTGCCTTGCAGGACAACGGGACCGCTCCCCAGGGGGGGCGGAAGCGGCGCGATGCCGATCTGCCACGGGCGTCGGCCGAGCGCCAACTGCAGAGGAGGGGACCGATGCTTCAATGGGCCTTGATATTCCTGATCGTCGCCATCGTGGCGGGGCTGCTCGGCTTCAGCGGGGTCGCCGGCGTCGCCACCAACATCGCCTGGATCCTGTTCGTAATCGGCCTGATCGTGGCGCTTGTGTTCTTCGTGATGGGGCGGCGCCCCCCGCCGTAGGCCCCCGCACGACGGCGGTGCTCGCGCCCGCCAAGGCGGCCCGCACCCCCTCTCCTACTCCACGGCCGCTCGCCGGCGCCCGTTCGCCGCGAGCGGCCGTGGACCTGTGCCACTAACCGGGAGCCCATGACCATGAGCGAGAACAATGCCTATGTGGACAAGCTGCAGGCCCGCCTGGACCGCCTGAATGCGGAGCTCGAGGGCCTGGAGGCGGAGGCCCGGGAAAAGCAGGCCGACGCCGAGATCCAAGGCCGGCGCAGAGAGCTGGTCGAGGGCCTGCGCAGGCAGCGGGACCAGGCGGCGGAGCGGCTCGGCGAGCTGAGAGAAGCCGGCGAGGCGGCCTTCGACGACCTCAAGACCGGCGTCGAGAGCGCCCTGGAAGAGCTCGGAAGGGGCTTCGAGCGCGCCCGGCGAGACTCCCGCGGGGACTGAGGGGGGCGGAGCGCGCGGGTGCAGCGACCGGCGCCCCCGCTGCCGGCGGGGCGCCGCCCGGGAGTGCCGTTTCGGCACAGGGAAAGCCGCCGTGCTTCGGGCGGGCGTCCCGCCGGGCCGCGCGCAAGGGCGGGTCGGAACGAATTGCACGTCCGGGGCCAGGGGGGCAGAATCAGGGCTCGGCGGACCGTCCGCCGAGCCCGGCGCCCTCGAGCCACCGGGCCCTGGATCCAGCATCAACAAGGGCTAGCCATGTCCCTCCAGAGTCGAATCGTCGGCGCACTGCTCCTGATCGGGCTTCCGTCCCTTGCCGTCGCCGCCCCCGGCGACGCCTCCGCTGACGCTCAGGCGCCCTGGGGCCGGGGCAGCCTCCACGAGGTCGACTACGCACCGTCGAAAGTGGTGTACGACGTCTCCGTCGGCGACCTGCAGACCTTCCAGCGGGTGCTGGACCGCGCGAGCTATCTCAACAACATCTACCATGCGGATCCCTTCGGGACATCCATCGTGCTGGTCCTGCACGGAGACGAGATCCCGTTCTTCGCCATCGAGAACTACGGCAAGTACGAGGACCTGATGATTCGGGCCCACAGCCTCACCGTGGGGGGCACCATCAAGTTCCGGATGTGCCGGGTCGCCGCCAAGGATCACGGCTACGACCCGGAGGACATCCACGGGTTCGTGGAGATCGTGCCCATGGCGGACGCGGAGATCGTCCGCCTGCAGCGGGAGGAGGGCTACGCCTACATGCAGTAGGCGCTCCCGGAGCCATCCCATGTCCGGAAGGACCGCCCTGCCCCGCCTCGCGCTCCTGGGCGCCGTCGTCCTCGCTGGCTGCGCGCCCGGGACCCGGGTGACCAGCACGGAGGCCCTGGACTACGCCCGCGACCAGAACTGGGCCGCCCTGCCCTCCACGGCCGACGCCGCCGATCAGAGTCCGATCGCGGCGATGGCGGCTCCGCAGCCCAGGGAGCGCCGGGCCGATGTCTTCTTCGTCCACCCGACCACCTACCTGTCGATGTTCGGCTGGAACGCCACCACCGATGACGAGCGGCTGAACAACCTCACCGCCAAGGGCCCCATCCGGCTGCAGGCGAGCGCCTTCAACGGGTGCTGCCGGGTGTTCGCACCTCGCTACCGCCAGGCCGCCCTAAGGGCCTTCATGTCGCGCTCGCCGCGCGCCAGGGACGCCATGGATCTCGCCTACGGCGACGTGCGCCAGGCGTTTCTCTACTACCTGGAGCATCTCGACGAGGGGCGACCGCTCATCATCGCCTCCCACAGCCAGGGGACGCTCCATGCCATACGGCTGCTCGAGGAGTTCTTCGCCGACGATCCCACGCTGCGCGGGCGGCTCGTCGTCGCCTACCTCATTGGCTGGCCCCTGGCGTGCGACGGGCTCCCGGGAATCCCCGCGTGCGAGCGTGCGAGCGATACGGGGTGCTTCGTCAGCTGGAGCACCTATGTCTGGGGCACGGAGCGCGCGCACGGCAAAGGCGCCGAGAATGCCTGCTGCGTCAACCCGCTGACCTGGCAACGAGGCGACGGGTACGCGCCGGCGGAGCTGAACCTCGGGGGCATCCCGTACAAGTTCGACCGGATCGACCCGGGGGTCACGGACGCCCGGTGCGTCGGGGGCAAGCTCTGGGTGCACAAGCCGGACCCAGACGGCTACATCGCCCTGGGCCGAAACCTCCACCTGATGGACTACAACCTGTTCTACGCCAATATCCGCGAGAACGCCCGGCAGCGGGTCCAAGCCTTCCTCGAGCGGCGCTGATTCCGCGGGGCCGCGGCCAGCGGGCCGCTCCGGGTGATTCACCGGGGTGTCGGGGCATTTGCACCACTGAGGGCCTCTTCTCTCCCTCCCGCGCGCTTCGGGCCCTGTGCGGCGGCCTGGCATCCCTCTTGCGTCTGCCTCGGGCGAGGTCAGCCATCAACCAGCGGAGGCAAGCATGAGCAGTTCAGACGACAAGACGCGCAACCAGGGTGAAGGCGACCGCGAATCGGCGGAGCGCTACAACGAGGATACCCGCGAGTTCGTCGAGTCCGGCAAGGTGGACGAGGCCGCCCGCAAGGCCGGCGATCAGGCGCCTGCAGAGGGCGAGAAGGCGGAGAAGGCCGGCAGGGAGCGCGCCAAAGAGGTGGACCCCGCCGTGCACAGGAGCTACGACAAGCCGGAGGACGACTGAGCGACGGCCGGCGGGCGGGCTCTCAGCCCACCCGGTCGTACACCTGCATCAGCTGCTGCGAGCCGCCGGGACCGCCGGGGTCCAGGTAGAGCTCGGCGAGACGGAAGTCCGCGGGCGGATCGAGCGGCGGGCCGCTGGCGAGGGTCGCAAAGTGCTCGCCGCCGAGCACCCGGAGCACGGTGGTGAGATAGATCCGGTCAAGGACCCGGGCGGCGAGGAGCGTCTGGAGCACCCCGGGCCCGGCGATCGAGTAGATCAGCGGCAGCCCGCGGCCCGCAAGGGCCTCCACCAGCCGCCGCCCGTCCACTCCCGTCTCGCCGGCCTCGACGACCTCGGCCCCGGCCGACTCCAGCGCGACGCGCCGCTCGGGCTCCGCGTCCGAGCCGGTGGCCAGAATAACCCGGCGCTCGGACCCGCCGAAGAGACCCCCCTCGGGCAGGTCCAGACTGCGGCTGATCACCACCAGGGCCGGGTGGGCCGGCAGCCCCAGATCACGCCGGAAGGCCTCCAGATCCGGCACCTCGTCGCCCTCGAAGGGGGGTCGGCTCTGAGCCTCACCCGCGGCCAGCTCGCGGATGAGGCGGCCGCTGACGATCAGGGCATCCGCCGGGGCCGCCAGCTCGAGGAACAGGCGCCAGTCGCGTGGATTCGCCGTCGCCTCCGGCACACCGATCCGATCGGTCCCCGGCCGGCGTACGGCGATCCGCCCGTCGAGGCTGGCGACGAAGTTCGTATAGACGAAAGGGCCGTCCCCGGTCGCACGCTCGCGCAGCCGATGGCTGAGATACAGGCCCTCCAGGGGGACTGGGCCGGTCTCGGGATAGAGCATGCGCAGGTCGACCTGCGCATCGGACTCTGAGGATCCGCTCATCGTTCACCTCCCGGTCATCGGGCCGCCGACCCCACGGACCGGCGGCGGCGCTGCCCCCGCCGCGGTGCGCCATCCCCGAACCGCCCTCAGGCCGTGGCGCGGGGGGGCCGGACGGCGGCCGCCTCCGGCCTCCTGTGCTCGCCGTCGCCCGGTCCGATCCGGCCGTTCCTGGCGTCGCGGAAGAACGCGCCCACCTTGTCGGGCAGGACCCCCAGCTTCTGCAGGCCCACTGCGGCGAGCGCGTAGCGCCGTCGGAAATAGGACCCCGCCCCGCGCGCCCCGGCAATGCCCTCGTACTCGTGCAGGCAGCGGGCCAGGTGCTGCATAAGCTCGGCCAACGGGACTATGTCCGCCCTGAGATCCCGGGCCACGGACTCACGCAGCACCGGGTCCTGAACGGCCTCGCGCAGGACCTGCTCCAGGGTGAGCTCACGGCTGTCCCCGGAAGGCGGATGCGTCGGGGCCCGCCCGGACAGCCGGACGCCCTCGGCCGTTCGAACCACATGGACCCCGGCGGCGAGCTGGGGCCTGATATCCCGGTGAATGACTTCGATGGTCCGGTAGAGATCCTCGCGCTGGGCCCCGGTCCGACCGGGCCACTCCGCTCCCGACGCGACCTGGTCCTGGCGCGGAAGCGCCTCGGCGGCCCGCTCAAGGGCCGCCCGGAGCCCGGCCAGCTCGTCCCGAATGGCGAGCATGGCCCGGACGGCACCGATCAACAGAAGCAGCCCGACCAGGGGCGTGAGGATGCCGCCGAGGAAATCCCCGAGCCGTCCCCAGGGCTCGGGGTCCGTCACCACCGGCATGCCCGCGAACTGGAAGAGGTAGAGCCCGACGGCTGCGGCCGTGACCGCCAGGCACACCCCGACCAGAGCACCAATCATGCGTGTCAACGCCCCTCCGGCCTTGTCCTTGTCGTCAAATGACATGCCTCCCCCGTTCCTCAGAGTGCCGCTCGACGGATCATACAGCCCTTCCCTGAGGTGTTGCCACGACGCGGGCTGACTGCGGGCGGCCCTGGGAGAGGGCTCTGCTCCGGCTGCGCCGCCCCGTCGCGGGGAGCCGCCACCGATACGCCCGGGCAAGGGCCCTCCCGGCTATCCTCTCGGAACGGCCCTCTCGCGGTCGGCCCGCCAGCGCGGTTGCGCGCATTGGAAAGATGGAAAGTCGGCGCTTCAGGCGAGAACGAGCGGCAGCCCGAGCGACGGCTCCGAGACCCCCGGCGCAAGCTGGCCCTGAGCCATCCGCAATTGTTGCGGCGGCGGGTTGTTCATCGAGCTTCCATCGGCTGGATCGGCCGACACCAGCCGAGGTCAGCTCAAGCGACCTCAGCCGGGTTGGCCCAAGAGCGGTCGTCAGTGGTCCACCAGGACTCTGGAGCTCCGGACAAGTCTTGCGAAGCGCTTCGATGTTCGACCGGCAACGTGGAAAGGGCGAGGCCAGCGTGATCCAGCAGACCAGGTTCTCAAGGTAGATCGCTTTCCGCTCCGCGCAGATCAACCGCTCGCCGTTGCGCTCGCACCTCAGTTCTCGGATGAAGTGAAGCGGTGCCTTCTTGGGGAATGCGACCTCGGCAGCCGGACCTCTTCAGAGATCTTCGTGCCGAGGCCATTTGCCCTCAATGAACCATCGGATCAGGCATCCGTCGTCGGATCAGCAAGCGTCGGAGCGATTGCCCTTCAGCGCCGCCATGTCTACGGCGCATTCGAACCGTCCAACGGCAGCACCCTCACCGGGGTACGGATACCCGTCCGGGTTTCCGGCCTGGAGCCTGTCGAGCGACGTGACCCGGCTGCCCCCGCCCCGCGAGGCCTGGACCTCTCCGGAGTACCCATGGGGGTAGCCGTCCGGATTGCCCGCCAGGATACGGTCCAGCGACGTGGAGACAGACGCCTCTCCGCTTCGCTCGGCCTGGCCGTAGTAGTCGATCGCCAGATCGGGGTGACCTGCGAAGGCCGATCCCCATATGGGCGAGCGGTACTCGCCGGCGTTTGCCACACCGGCGGCGAACAGTACGGCCGTGGCCATCATCAACTTCTTCTTCATGTCAAACCTCCTGGGTTCTCACCCAAGCAGCGAGCCGGCCATGATCGGAATCGAAACCGTCTCATGGATGGCTCAGTCTCACGCATCCTCTGTTCAGACCGGGTGCTGGCCTGTCGCACGCGCGGACCGGTGTTCCGACCGTTACAAACGGTGGTTCACGCGGCCTGCATTGGCAGCGGCCGACGCTCGATCGGACTCGCACGTTGCGGGGGGAGGGGCGGCGGGGGTTCTCGTTGGTTGCGGACTGAAAGCCGTTTCCCAAAGAGCCGTCGGCCAGATCCTTGGCGCATCATGCCAGTTAGGGCCTTGGCGGCCCGGCAAGCGGTGCGCTCGCCAAGCGGCCAGGAACGTTCTTGGGGCATCATTGCCCCAATGCTGCACGGGCTCAGAGCCGATCCCGTCCGGTCAACAGGCGCCGGACCGGCCGCTCTCCCCCGTCTTCACGTCCACCTCAGCGCACTGGAACTGCTCGACATCGGCGGCCCGTTGCTGCGCGAGCCACTCCTGTTCCGACTCGATGGCCCCCGGTGTGCTGAACGTGCCCACTGCCATGAGAACTGCCGCTATAGGAGCCCACATGACGAATCCTCCAGAGTTATCAATCGGCTACCGCCGGCATCCCGTTCGGTGCCCGGTACCACAACCGGCATCCGGTGCGGCACCTTGTACCTTAGTAGATTAGTTGGTTATTCGCCGCCCGCTATAGCTCTAAAGGCTCATGCCATGGAGCTTGGCCGCTTGTCTGCCGTGGGCTGAGCTCGGCTCTACCAGGGGTGCCCGCACCAGGAATCCTGGCGCCACTCCCGCTGAGCGTGTGCGCATGTCCGGATCCGGTCGCGAGGCGTCTTCCAGGAAACCCGAACATCAGGGCGTTGTGAAAGTCCCTTCCCGCCCAAGAGCCGGCATGCAGTCGCAAGCCGCGACCTCCCAGAGCTCAACGTCGAGGCTGCCCCGAACAACGCGCCCCCTGCCGGCCAGCGCCTGATCCCGGGCCTTGACGCGAGGCCGGGTCGGGCTAAATTTATGAAATCCCGCACACAGCTGTCCGACGGGGGCATATCCGAATCGCGCCGGTTTGCGCGCCGGAAAGCCGGGTGTCGGTTTCGTGCGGCCTGAGGTTGCGGCCAGAGGGGTTCGTGGCGCCGATCCGGGGCCCGTGGCTCGTTAACAGCGTTGGGCGCCTGGCCGCAAGCTCTTGTCCTTCAGCGGGGGATGAGCGCAATGAAGAAGTATGGGTGTATAGCCGGAAGGCCCCATCGTGCGCGTCCCGCTTTGACGTGGCTGCTCACCACTGGTCTGATCTGCCTACAGCTTGCCACGCCAGCCAGGCCCGCCAACGTCACGTTTGACAGCAACAAGCCGACGGTCAACATCGGCGCGATCGGCCATATCGACCATGGCAAGACAACGCTGACCGCCGCCATAACCAGGGTCCTCGATGAAGATGGACGCCCGACCACGGCCATATCGCCACGTCTGATGCGGGTCTCCGGCCCGATTCCCGGCTGCAGCACCTCGGCGGAGCGCGCTCGGGGCATCACGATCAATACGGCACACGTCGAATACGAATCCGAGCACCGTCATTACGCGCACGTCGACACGCCCGGGCAGTTTGACTACGTCAAGAATATGATCTCGGGCGCGGCGGATCTGGACGGAGCGATCCTGGTCGTCTCGGCCGCGGACGGTCCGATGCCGCAGACGCGCGAGCACATCTTGCTCGCGCGTCAGGTTGGCGTCCCTGCGATCGTTGCGTTCTTGAATCGTTTCGACGAGGTCGACGCGGCGACCGCCGACCAAAGTGAGGCCGAGCTTCGACAACTCCTGGACGAGGCCGGTTATCCCACCGCCCCGGTCCTACGAGGTAACGCCGAGCGGGCGCTCGCCGGAGACCCGACGTCCCGGGACCAGGTTCGACGGTTGGTCGAGGCACTCGACAGCACGATTCCCTCGCCTCCCGCCGAACGCGACAAGCCATTTCTCATGCCGATTGAAGACGTGTTTTCCATCCCAGGCCGTGGGGCCGTGTCGACTGGCCGCGTCGAGCGTGGCGTAATCAACGTCGGAGATGAGGTGGAGATCGTTGGCATAGGCCCGTCAACGCACGCCGAGGTCGCCGAGGTCGCTGTGCTGCTTGGCCTGAATGACCAGAGGCCCAGCACCCAATTGGCACTGGGCGGCCGACAAGGGTCAATCGTGCCGGAACGGGGCCAGGTGGTGTGCAAACCGGGGTCGATTACGCCGCACACGAAATTTGCCGCTCAGGTCTACGTCCTCACCAAAGACGAAGGGGGGCGCGATCAGCCCTTCTATAGCGGCTATCGGCCACAGTTCTATTTCCGCACCACCGATGTGACCGGCGATATCGAGCTGCCCATAGGCGCCGAGTTGATCATGCCCGGCGACGCCACGACCATGTCGATCAAGGTTGACCTCCCTGTAGCCATGGAGCGGGGAACCCGTTTCGCCGTGCGCCAGGGCAATCGCACCGTGGGCATCGGCGTCGTCACCAGGGTTCAGAACTGAAGCGACGTCTCCGACGAGCTTCACGTGGCAATCCTTACCGTACTTGCCTCGACGAGCGGGATTGTCGGTGTTCCCCGGAAGGGCCGGGGCTCGACACTTGTGAGCCGCGGGAAGCCGCAGTGAAGACGGCGCGACCGACGGCACCGCTCATCCTTCGTGGTACGCGAGGATCCCTTGGTAAACGATGCCCGACACCTCCCGGATCACCTCGGAACGCGATCGGATCCAAGCGGTATAGTTATCCGCCCCGCTGGGCTTTTCGATGACGCCGATCAGGGTGTAGGGGTAGCGCCTGCCGTCCTTGCCGGCGACGCTCAGTATGCCCATGTCGCCGCAAAGCCGTGCAGTACTGCCGGTCTTGTTGTAGACGTGGGTTCCGAGCGGAATCTCTTCCACTCCCTTGAAGATGCGGTCGGAGCCCGGCAGGGCCATGAGCCGCTTGATCTCCTGTGCCCCGGGAAGGCTTCCCTTCCAAAGGGCATATAGGAAGCGGCTGTAGTCGTGCAGGGACGCCTTGTTTCGGTACGAGCGCCCGTTGCGGGGGATGTATTCGACGATGGAGGTCTGCCGGAAGATGCCCCCGTAGTACCGCTGCAATATGCGCTGCACGGCACGGGGGCCACCCACTCGGCGGATGATCCAGTCGGTAGACGTGTTGCTGGAATGCTGGATCATCTCCCTCATGTGGCGGCGGCTGCGTGGTCCGTAGATCAGCTCCCCCCGCTCGACGCGATGAAAGAAGGCGGTGGCGACGAAGGGCTTGATCATGCTGGCGGCCTGGAACTGGACATCCTCGTTGATGGTCACCAGCTTCTCGCCCGTGGCGAAGTCGTACACTGACCAGCCCGTCCGCTCGTCAGGGGCGATGCGGCCCTGGCGGCGCAGTCCCTTGATGTAGTCCTCCACCGCCTTCTCCAGGTTGCTCATCTGGGGGGGGCTGGCGTGGACGGGCTCCTGCTCCACCGGCGACGGCCCGGCGGCCTCAGCGGGGGATTGCGCGGAGCCGGCAGCCCCCTCGTCGGCGGTCTGGGTCGGCTCCAGCTCCGGCCGGGACTGCGGGGTGTCTTCGGCGTCGGGCCGCGGGCGGTCGGCAGCGTCGCTGTCCCCGGTCTGGGGAGACACCGGGATCTCCGGCGGAACCCTGCCGACGACGACCCAGTCGTCGGAGCGCACCGGCGCCGCCGCCTCCAGTCCACTGTGGCGCAGCAGGCGCGTATGCTCGCGGGCGATGCGGGCCGCCCCGGCGCTGTCTCCGTGGCGGTGGTAGACCAGCCCGAACAACCCGCCGTTGGTGACGACCTCCAGGCGCCGGTCCATGGCAGGCCCCAGTACCCGGCCCACCCGGTCGCGATATTCCCTGACGCTGGCGAGGTCCCGGGACCAGAGGTAAGAAATGTCGTAACGGGCGGACTCAGACGCGGCAGCAGCCAAGGAAACCAGCGTAAGCAGCGCCAGCAGGAACGGGAGGAAGGGGCTGCGCACCTTGCTTATAATCCACATGTCGGCGCACGCGCGAACGACGATATATCCATGCCCATAAGGACCGAAGATCAAACGGCGTGTGCCGCAGTATCTACGTCCTGAAGCACGTCATCAAGACCTTTGGGGCGAGATCGTATCCGCGCCTCCATGCATGGCCGGGCGTCTCCATCCCGATCGATGGGATACCCGCGGGCGACGGACCTTCTGGGGGCCAGAGCGCAGCAGCCAGGGCCAGCGAGGCAGGCAAGAGCGGACGGCCCGCGGATGGGGGCTGCGTCCGTGCAACCACTGACTTCGGCCGATTTCGTTGGAACACTCCAGGTGGCGGAGCTCGCCGAAAGGCTTCGTGCACGAGAGTGCCCTTAACAGGATGTTGAAAAAGGATTTCCATATCCTTCTTCAACACGGAAACCGAAGAATGCGATTTCCGGTTTCTCTCATCTTCAATCGGTTACCACGATCAACAATGGCGACACCTCCCTGCACCACACTCAGGCTGCCGAAGAACCGGCGTTGTTCAACAGCCTGCTCGTGGCCCATGGGAGGGGCTCTGAAGCAAACGACTTGTATGGGACCGAGCACTAGGGCCGTCGAAGTCGACAACTGGAGGTCAGGCGCCGGTACGACCTTCAGCCTATGGTGAATCTCGCTCTCCCGTGGGAACCCGTTATGCGGACAATCCACAACTCACCGCTCGGCTGCGGTCAAAGCCACCCTTACGGTCGTTGGTGGCTGCGGACCCCAGCAACGGAGATCTCCTCAGGATCAACGACGTGCCAGCCGGGGTGTCGGCATCATAGGTCATCGTGACGGACATCGGCTGGTTCAGGCTGAACTGGCTTTCGAGGAGCCCGTTGGTGATTTCGGTCAGGACACCGGTCGCGGTGAGCTGGATCAGGCCTGCATCGGCCGCTCTCGGGAGGAGGCCCGCCAACAGCAGGGCCATGACGTGGGCACTAAGCCGTTTCGGGAGTCGAGCCGGCATACTGGCGTCCTCATCAGTCATCTCAAGCCCGGGAATGTTAGGCAAGACCCGGGCCCACGGCGAGACAAATGCCTTTATGTCAACGACTTATCGGCAGGCTTTGGGGCGGGTGGTTGTGAGCCGTCCCTCAGGGCGTAAAAATTCCTGACGATATTCCAGGGCCTACCGGGCTATCCCTTCCACTGCCGAGGTGGTTGTGAAGATTGCGAGGCCCCAAGCCGTCGTGTCTTCGCAGGGAGGAGGCATGGACGCGAACACGATCCGGCGACGGATTTGAGTGTTTCGACAAGGATCGCTTTGGGTCGAGACGGGTCCTGCAACGCCTTCTTGTATCAGGGCTTCGTGGAGGCCATATCCCGGCCATGACCGACCATGGGCTACTCGGTGCTCCGGCCACTGCCTGCACTGTCTTCCTGGTCCTCGTCATCTGCCGGGCCCCTCTTGGCGGATCATCGGGTTCCCGGCGATTCGTCAGCAAGATCAGGTCCAACATTTCAACGCGCTGTTAACATGAGACTTTCTTGTACACGACCAGTCTCGGCAAGCTCGCTCTGTAAAGAAACCTGATAAAAGCGCCGGGGAAACGGTCAGGTGGACGCCCCCGCGGTGCGGCGCTTCCATTCGAGCCACTCGTCCATGGATCGGTGTCCGGAGGCCCGGATCCTGGGCCGTGCGGCCGGCCCGGGTCGGACGCACATGCCGATCGCGCCGGTCGCCGAGCGGGGCCTTCCCACGTGGGAACGGCCGACCCCTGGCAGTAGAATTGGCTCATCCACGCCCAATCAACCGAATGCCGAGGAGTCACCCACGTGAAGAGCCCCCTGCCCAGCATTCTCCTGGCCCTGTGTACCCTGGCGCCAAGCGCCGCCGCGGCCGCCGGCTACGTTCCGTTCTCCAATCCGATCGGCCCCGACGCCTGGTGGTGGGACGAGGCCTGGTGGGAGGAGGGGCAGCTGCCCGAGCCCGAGAACCACGAGCCCCGGGTGCGTTGGATCGAGTACGACAACGGCGACACGGTGGTGCCCGCGATGATCGCCCGGCCTGCCGGCGAGGGACGCTACCCGGCGGTGCTGTACCAGCACGGCCGCCGGGGGCTCGACGACCTGGTCCAGAGGCAGGTCAAGCGGATCGCCGCCCGCGGATTCGTCGTGCTCGCGCCGGACGTGTTCACCGCCCGGTTCATCGAGAAGTTTCCCATCGAGCACGATTACGCCGTGGAGGGTGACGTCGCCAAGGGACTGGACGTGCTGCTCGCCCTGCCCGACGTGAGCACGGAGAAGGCCTGTCTGGTCTCGCATACCCGGGGCGGCTACATGACCCTCAAGGTGGCGACCGTCCTCGGCCGCCAGGGGAAGGATGCGGTCTGCTATGTCTCCTGGTACCCCCACCTGCAGGACCCCAACGCGCCCGAGCCCATGCAGGTGTACCGCTACGCCCCGGAGGTGGACGACCTGAGCATCCCCGTCCTGGTGTTCATCGGCGACAAGGAGCAGTACCAGCGTCGGCGCAGCATCGAGACGGCCGTCGCGTCCCTGCAGGCAGCGGGCAAGTCGGCCCGGCTGGTGGTCTATCCCGGCGTGGGACGGGGCTTCGACTTTCGCCCCCCCAACGTGCGCACCTTCGCCGACGACCTGGCGTCCAAGGACGCCGTCCAGCGCGCCGCGGCGTTCCTGCGCGAGCACCTTGCCGCGCACCCGCGTCCCTGAAGGGCTCGGCCGCGAGCCAGGGCATCGGGGGCGACAAGGGTGACAGCGATCCCCGCGGCCAGGATGCCCTCCGCGAGCCAGGGTGCCGAGGCAAGGGGCAGGTCGAGGGTGTTGCCCAGGAGATCGGTGACCACCGTCTCAGCCTCGGCGATCCTGGCCGTGGTGCCGGTCCCGCGGCCCGGGCACCGGATCGTATCCGCCCTCGTGAAACGGATGGCAGCGTCCGATCCGGCGCAGGCCGAGCCAGAGCCCCCGCAGCACCCCGTGCTTCTCCACCGCCTCCCGCGTGTAGGCCGAGCAGCTCGGATAGTAGCGGCAGTTGTTGCCGAGGAACGGGCTGATGAGCAGCGCGTAGCCGCGGATCAGCCCCGAGACGAGTCGGCGCCCCAGCGCGGACAGTCGCCGACCGAGGCTCACGCCCGCCCCCCGTCGCGGCATCGGGCGCAGGTCCCGGTGACCTCGATGACACGGCGCTCTGGCCGGAATCCCTCGGCGTCGAGCAGCGCCCCCACGCTGTGATCGACCGCCCCGTCCGCCAGCTCCCGCACCCGGCCGCAGCCCTTGCAGATCAGGAACTGGCTCGGGTGGGCCTCGCCCGGACAACGGCACCCGACATAGGCGTGGAGGCTCTCCAGCTTGTGCACAAGCCCCTGGGCGAGGAGAAAATCCAGGGCGCGATATACCGTCGGGGGTACCGCCCCCGGGGCCTGACCCTTCAAGTGATCGAGGATCTCGTAGGCTCCCGCCGGCCGATCCAGCCGGTAGAGGATTTCCAGGACCCTGCGTCGTTGGGCGGTCAGGCGCACGCCGCGACGCCGGCACAGGGCGTCGGCCGCCTGCACCAGGCCGGGGAGCGCGGCTGCGCGGGCAGAGGGTCTCACTCCTCTCTCCGCCCGGCCGCCCTGAGCCGAAGCAGCCTGCGCCTGAGGGGTATGCCCACCAGCGACGAGACCAGATAGGCGGCGCCCGAGAGCAGGATGATCGTGGCGCCCGCCGGGAGGTCCGGACGGTACGCCAGTGCCAGGCCCGAGCCGGTCAGCAGCATGCCCACGGCCGCGGCGCCGACCATCATCCTGCCGAGGGTCTGCACGTACTGGCCGGCAATGGCGGCCGGTAGGGTGAGCAGGGCGATCACGAGGATCAGCCCCACCAGCCGGATCACCAGAACAACGGTCACCGCCACCAAGCAGAGCATCAGCATGTAGAAGAAGGTCACCGGCACGCCGCGCAGCCGGGCGAACTCCTCGTCGAAGGACACTGCCAGGAACTGGCGGTGCAGCAGAGCCACGAGGACCACCAGCACCAGGTCCACACCCAGCATCAGCCATATGTCGCGACGGGGGGCCATGAGAATGTCGCCGAACAGGTAGGACATGAGGTCGACGTTGTAGCCGGGAGTGCGGGAGATGAACAGGATCCCCGCGGCCATCCCCACCGCCCAGACGGCGCCGATCAGGGTGTCCTCGCGCTCGCGCCAGTGCAGGCTGACCCATCCGATCACCAGGGCGGACACCACGGCGGCGGCCAGGGCCCCGGCCATCGGGTCCAGGCCGAAGAACACCGCAGCGCCCAGTCCGCCCAGCACGCTGTGGGCGATGCCCCCGGCGAGAAAGCCAATGCGCTTGACCACCACGTAGCTGCCCACCACCCCGCATGCGATGCTGGCAAGCAGGCCCGCTGCCAGGGCGTTCTGCAGAAAGCCGTGGGCGCCGAGCGCCTCGAGAAATCCGCCGGTCACCGCGTCCTCCCGGCGCCAGAGACAAGGCCCCGGCCGCGGGCGCCGCCGCCGCTGCGCCAGCGGCGCGCGAGCCGGTCCGTCGAGTCGTGCGGGGGCGCCATCAGGGGTGCCGATGCTCGACCATGTGCACGTCGCCCCGATAGAGGTCCTGAATGATCTCCCCGTCGATGGCGGCGGTGCTGTGGCACATGAGGGTACGGTTCACGCAGGCGACCCGCCCGACGTAGCGGGAGACGAAGGCCACGTCGTGTGATACGACGATGATGGTCATACGCCGGTTGAGGTCCTTCAGCAGGTCGAAGATATCGGTCTCCAGCCGCATGTCGATGTTGGCGGTCGGCTCGTCCAGCATCAGCACCTCCGGCTCGCAGGCCAGCGCCCGGGCGAGCAGCACCCGCTGGAGCTGGCCGCCCGAGAGGGTATCGAGGCGTCGGCGGGCGACGGACGATATCTCGGTCTCGGCCATGACACGGCGGGCCACGGTCCGGTCCGCGCGGCGCCAGCCCCCGAGCAGCGGGGTGCGCCCGAGGCGCCCCATCAGCACCGTCTGCTCCACGGTGATCGGGAAGTCCCGGGCAAAGGCGGGATACTGGGGCACGTAGCCGGCCCGTTGTCGGGCCGCCTCGGCCCGACGCCCGAGCAGCCTCACGCGGCCCCCGTCCGGGTGCAGCAGACCGAGCATGAGCTTGAGCAACGTGCTCTTGCCACCCGCATTGGGGCCCACGACGCCCAGGAACTCGCCCGCCTCCACCCGCAGGTCTATACCTTCGAGCACAGACGGCCCCCCGTAGGAGAAGGAGACCCCCTCGAGATCCACCGCCGGCGTCGTGCTCACGGCGCGCCGCCCCCGATGTACCGCGCCAGGCGCAGCAGGCTGTGCGGAATGTCGTAGGCCAGTGGATCGACCTCGATCACCCGGGCGCCCAGCGCGTCGGCCAGCGTCCGCGCGGCCCGCTGGCTGAACTGGGGCTGTACGAACACGACGCGTATGCCCGCCTGCCGCGCCTCCTCGATCAGACGGCCGAGGGTCCTGGGGCCGGGCGACTTCCCCTCGCGCTCCACCGGCAGCTGCTCGAGGTCGTAGGCGTCCGCGAAGTAGCCCCAGGAGGGATGGAACACGACAAAGCGGCGCTGGTGCCTGCCCGCCAGAGCGGCGCGGATCTCCAGATCCAGCCGGCGCAGATCGTCGGCCAGCCGATCGTAGTTCGCCGCGTAGACGGGCCCGCCGGCGGCATCGAGCGCCGTCAGCCGGTCGCGGACCAGCCCTGCCATGGCGATCAGATTGGGGGGGCTCGTCCAAACGTGAGGATCGAGGGCCGAGGGTTGATGCGCGCTCTCCCCCCGGGCATGCCCGTGCCCGGGCTCCATGGCTCGCAGTTCCACCGCCTCGCGCAGGTCCAGCACCGCCATATCCGGGTTGGCGGCGGTGATGCGCGGCATCCAGGCCCGCTCGAACGGCACGCCCACGCGGACGTACAGGCGGGCTCCGGCGAGAGCGGTCATCTCCCGCGGGCTGGGGTTATAGGTGGCAGGGCTGCTCCCCGGCGGAACGAGCGTTTGCG
>JASFUT010000035.1:0-16640 GCA_050050175.1 Chromatiales bacterium | reverse complement strand
AGCCGTGACAGCCGCCCGAGGTGGTGGCCGAGCAGGACAGGCAGATCGCCCGTCGGGATCCGGGGCGCACGGGGCACGAGTCCCCTGCGGGCCGCCAGCACCGCGCCTGCGCCGATCAGGACCCCCGCGAGCAGGGGGACTGCGCCCCCGCCGACGGGCTCGGCGAGCACCACCGGCCAGGCGGCGATTGCCGCCAGCAGCACCACCCATGCGCCGGCGGCCGCACGGGGGAGGGGTCGCCGCGAACGCGCCGGGTGGCCCGCCGCCAGCCAGAGCAGGCGTGCCATGAGCAGAGTGGTCGCCGCCGCTCCGGCCTTCAGCCAGGGCTGCAGGGCCGCCCACTGGACGGGCAGGGCCTCTCCGAGGGCGGCCTTGGCGAGCGCCCCGCTGGTGAAAGGCGCCCCGGCCAGGGCCAGGGCCGGCAGGGCGAGGCCCGCCATCATCCAGGGCGACCCGCCGTTTCGGCGCAGCGCGTCCAGTCCCAGGAACAGGGCCCCCTTGGCCAGCGCGTGGTGGGCCGCGTAGACGGTCACGGCGGCGGCCAGGGCCGCCGCGGCGTCCGGGGCGGCGAGACCCACGCCGAGCGCGGCGGCGATCACGCCCATCTGGCTGACGCTCGAGTAGCCCAGGACCACCCGGGGTGAGCGCTGTGCGAGGCCCACCGCGACGCCGAAGAAGGCGGCGAAGACGCCCAGCGGGACAAGGACCTCCCCCCAGGCGGCGAGGTGGTCGCTCCCCGCCGGCAGGAAGCGCATGATCCCCAGTGCCCCGGCCTTGATCATGGCCCCGCTCATCACCGCCGCGCCGGCGGCCGGCGCCGCCCGGTACGCCAGAGGCAGCCAGGCATGGAGCCCGGGCAGCGCGAGCTTGATCCCGAACCCCAGCAGCACCAGCGCGACCGCCGCCGGAGAGGGATCCACACCCGACAGCGCATCGAAGGCGTGTCCGCCGGCGGCGCCGGCCAGCAGCACCACGCCGGAGAACAAAGCCACCTCGCCCGCGATGGTCCACCCCAGGTAGATGCGGCCGGCCCGCCGCGCCCCCGCGGAGGGCCGGTGCGCCACCAGCCCATAGGTAGCGAGCCCCATGAGGGCGAAGCCGAAGAAGAAGGTCCCCATGTCGGCGGCCAGGATCAGGGCGAAGTTGCCGCCCATCGCCAGCAGGAAGAACACCAGGAACCGTCCCCGGAGGGGATCGTCCCGTTGCGCGGCGAGGCCGTAGACGGCCGAGACCAGCCAGAGCAGCGCGGAGAACAGCAGAAAGACCCGGCCGGTGGCGTCCAGCCTGAGCTCGGTGCCCAGCATCAGCCAGGGCACGGCCGTGGCCGCGCCCGCGGGCACCACCGCCGCCGTGACCAGCGCGGGGAGGGCGGCGGCGGGAGCGAGCCAGCCGCCCCGCCTGTGCCAGGCCAGGGCCGCGGCGATCAGGGGCAGCAGGGGGAGGGCGACCAGCCATGGGGCGCTCACAGCCCATACTCCCGTCGAGCGATCAGCCGGGCCCACTCCAGGGGACTGAAGGGCGCCCCGGCAAGCAGGCCCGCCGCCAGGGCGAGGACTGCGGTGGTCACTGGCGGCCAGAGCAGGGCGCCGAGGGTCTCCAGGCGGGTCGGCGGGAGGTGGCCGCCGGGCCAGGCGGCCGGCGCGGGCCGGAGCCAGGCCCGGTAGAGGATCGGAAGAAAGTACGCCGCGTTCAGCAGGCTGCTGGCGGCGAGCACGGGAAGCACCCAGTCCGCGGCCCCGCCCTGGACAGCCCCCAGACCCAGGTACCACTTGCTCACGAATCCGGCCACCGGCGGGATTCCGATCATGCCCAGCGCCCCGAGACTGAAGGCGAGCGTAGTGCCCGGCATGCGCCGTCCCACGCCGTTCATCTCGCTCACCCGGTGGATGCCCAGGGTCTCCGCGTAGTTGCCCGCGGCGAAGAAGAGGGTGATCTTCATAAGTCCCTGGTGGACCAGGTGCACCACGCCGCCGACCGTGGCGACGGGTCCGAGGATCGAGGCGCCCAGGGCGATGTAGGACACCTGGCTGACCGTCGAGTAGGCGAGGCGCTTCTTCAGGTTGTCCTGGGTGAGCGCCAGCACCGAGCCATAGACGATGGTGACCGAAGCGGCGGCGCCGAGGAACACCAGAAGGCCCAGCTCGGCGGCGAGCTCCACGCCGTAGATGTCGTAGACCACCCGCACGATGCCGAAGGCGCCGGCCTTGACCACCGCGACGGCGTGGAGCAGCGCGCTGACCGGGGCGGGGGCCACCATGGCCCGCGGGAGCCAGCCGTGCAGGGGCACGATGGCGGCCTTCACCCCCAGCCCGGCGATCAGCAGGAGGAAGATCCAGCGCAGGGCGTCGTGATGCTCGGCGGGCAGGGCGCTCAGGAGGCCGCCCTGCACGAATTCCAGCGGCCCGGCCAGCACGCGCAGCCACACCGCGCCCACCAGCAGCAGTGCGCCTCCGGCCAGGGTATAGGCCAGGTAGACTCGTGCCCCCCGGATCGCCTCGGGGGTGCCGCGGTGCGCCACAAGGGGATAGGTGGCCAGGGTCAGCAGCTCGTAGAAGATCACGAAGGTGAAGAGATTTCCGGCCAGCGCCAGACCCACGGTCGCCGAGACGCACAGGCTGAAGAAGCCGAAGAAACGACTGCGGTGCGGCGAGTGCTCCAGGTAACCGATGGCGTACACGGTGGTGACCAGCCAGAGCACCGTGGACAGGGTGACGAACAGCACCGAGAGGGCGTCGGCATGGAGAACCAGATCCAGCCCGGGCGCCAGGCTCCAGCGGGTCTCGTAGGCGTTGCCGTGGAAGACGCCCCAGACCATGACGCCCACCAGCACCACCTTGAGCAGGGCCCCTGCCATGTTCAGGGTGGTGCGAAGGCGGTGACTCTCCTCACCAAGCAGGAAGATCGCCAGTCCGGGCGCCAGGGAGCTGAGCACGATCAGGACCGGCAGGGAGGCCGACAGCGTCATGGCGCACCTCCACCGCCGGAGGCGATCAGCGTCCACAGGGGGGCTGCCGCCAGGCCCAGCACCAGGGTGGCCGCGACCGCCAGCGCGAGTGCGGGGATCTCCTCGCGCGCCATCTGGACGCCCGCCTCCGCCGACGGAAGGTGTCCGAAGGCGTGTCCGAGCAGCCGGAATACGTAGGCGCCCGCGAGCAGGGAGCCGAGGGTCACCACCGCGACCAGTGTCCAATTGCCCAGGGCGAAGGCCGAGGCCAGCAGCTGCCACTTCGCCAGGAAGGTGCCGCTGGGGGGCAGCCCCACCAGGGCGACCCCGGACATGGCGATGGCGAAGGTGGTGGCCGGGAGCCGCTGGGCGGTGCCGCCGAGCGCGTCGATGCGGTCGTGGCCCGCCCGTTGCTGCACCACGCCGGCGGCGAGGAAGAGGGCCGCCTTCGCAAGCCCATGGGTCAGGGCGAGCAGCACCAGTGCCCCCAGGGCGTCTGTCCGCTCCGGGCCTTCCGGCAGGGCGGTGACCAGCCAGAGGTACAGGAACAGATAGCCGAGCTGGGCCACGGTGGAGTAGGCCGCCAGCACCTTGAGCCGTTCGGCGCGCAGCGCCCGCCAGGAGCCCCAGAGCACGGCCGCACCGCCGAGGGCACCCAGCAGCCCCGCGGCCCCCGGCGTCGCAACCGGGGCGAACAGGTCGAGCCAGAGCCGCAGCACCAGATAGAAGGCCGCCTTGACCACCAGGGCGGACAGCGCGGCGCTCACAGGGGCGGGCGCGCCGGCGTGGGCGGGCGGAAGCCAGAAGTGCAGCGGGAAGAGGGCGGCCTTGAGCAGCAGCCCGCCGGTCATGAGCGCGAGCGCCGCCCAGGCCGCGGGCTCGGGGCCGATGCGCGCGGCGACCGTGGCCAGATCCAGGCTGCCGTAGGCGGCATAGAGCAGGGCCACGCCGGCCAGGTAGGCCATGGATCCCAGCAGTCCCACCAGCAGGTAGCGAAGCGCCGCCTCGACCGCCCCACGCTGCCCGCCCAGGGCCGTCAGGGCGACCGCGCTCAGACCGAGCAGCTCGAGCGTGACGTAAAGGTTGAACAGATCGGCCGCGAGCAGCAGGGCGTTCAGCGCCGCCCAGAGCAGGAGCCACAGCGGCCAGAAGCGGGCCCGTTCGGCGGCGCGACTGAAGTAGCCGGTGGCGTAGACGCTCCCCGCGAGGGCGACGGCTGCGGTGAGCGCGAGCAGGGCCGCGGACAGCCCGTCCGCCCTCAGGGCGATGCCCAGGCCCGGGGTCCAGCCTCCGAGCTCCACGACCCGAGCCCCGCCCCCGGCGACCCGCTGCAGGACGGCCAGGGCCGCCGCAGAGGTGAGCACGGCCGACACCAGCCCCGCGGTCTGGGCCCGCCGGGGCCAGGCGGTCGCCACCAGCGCGCCGCCCAGGGGCAGCGCCAGGACCCAGACCAGAGGCTCACTCATCTCCCGGGTGCTCGCGAAGCCGGCGGGCGAGCGCCAGCGCCAGGGCGGTGGCGCTTACCGCCACCACGATGCCCGTCAGCACCAGGGCGTGCGGAACCGGGTCCGGGGTCTGTCCGGTGCCGCGGTAGGCTGTGGCGATCAGGATCAGGAACACCCCCGCCCCCATGACGTTGAGGGCGATGACCCTGCGTACCAGGGCGCAGCTCAGCAGCACGCCGCGCACCCCCAACCCGATCAGGCCGGCGCCGGTCAGCGCATAGAGCATCTGGGCGGTCACGGCCGGGGGCCTTCCCGATCGACGGGCGAAGGCGGATCCAGCCACCCGCGCGGAGCGCCGCCCACGAACGCCAGCACCAGCGCCGCGCCGATCGCGAGCGTGGCCGCCACCTCGATCACCAGGATCAGCGAGCCCGCCCAGGGCACGGGATAGTCCAGGAAACCGCGGCCCGCGAGCAGGGTGCCGAGTCCCACGCCCAGGAACAGGGCCACGCCGGCCACCGCGGTGATCCGCAGCGCCGCCCCGTGGGGCAGGCCGGCCCGGTCCGACCCCTGCAGGCGCAGGATTACGCCCGCGGCGCCGAGAAGGGCTCCCGCCTGGAAGGCCCCGCCCGGGGCGTGGGCACCGGCCCAGAGGAGGTATCCGCCCGAGAGCAGCAGCAGCGGGACCAGCGCGGCGCCGATGCCGCGCAGCAGGGGGTCGGCATCGTCGTAGCCGGCCCGCTCCGGGCCGAGCCCCAGTATGCCCAGCAGCGCGGCCAGCAGCACCGCGAGCTCCAGAAGGGTGTCGTAGGCGCGGAAGTTCAGCAGCACCGCCGTGACCGGGTTGGTGACGCCGCTCTCGTCCAGCCGGGCCGCCACGGCGTGCCCCAGCCGCACCGGGTCCGCGACCGGGAGGGTCTGCCAGAGCACGGAGCCGACCCCCAGCGCCAGGGCCGCCGCCAGAATGCTGAGGCTCCACCCGGTCAGCACGCCGTTCCCCTCGGCGTCGCGCTCGGGCTCCCCCCGCAGGGAGGTCAGCAGCAGGGCTCCGGCCAGTCCGGCCCCGATCGCGGCCTCCGCCAGGGCGACGTCGGGGGCGCGCAGCCGCGCCCATACCAGCGCCAGGACCAGACCGAAGGCGATGAACAGGATGACGCCACGGCGCAGGTCCCGGCTTTCGATCGCCGCACCGGCCAGTGCCAGCACCAGGGCCGCCAGCAGCCCGTCGACCGCCATCCACAGAGCGGGCGTCATGGGCGTCGTCCCGGGTCCGCCCAACGGGCGATGAGGTAGGCGGATACGGCGCTCGCCGCCAGCACCAGAAGCCAGACGAGGACCAGCTTGAGCGCCTGCAAAGGGGTCCCGCTCTGCAGCACCAGGCCGGCCACCAGCAGGCCGAGTCCGAGGTTGTCCGCCTTGGTCAGCGCATGCAGGCGGCTGTAGAGATCCGGAAGCCGCAGAAGCCCGATGCTGCCGGCCAGATAGAAGGCGAGTCCGCCGATGATCAGCACAGCCGAGATGAGGTCAGTCACCGGCCCGGGTCTCCTCCCGCCGGGTGAACGCGACCACCGCGACCGCCGCCAGCAGTGCCAGGACGAGGGCGACGTCGACCAGCGACGGCAGGCCGAGGGCCGCCGCCAGGAGCAGCAGCACGCCCACGCCGGCGGTGCCGATCAACTGGGCGGCGAGCATCCGGTCGCCCGGATCGGGACCCCGAAGCACGCGGACCATGCCGATCGCGAGGGTCAGCAGCAGGGCGGCAGCGGATGTCAGCAGAAGGTCAGTCACCCTGCCCTCCGTCGTCGAACAGGGCCGCGATCGCGGCCTCGAGGCGCGCCAGCTCCTCGCGGGGGTCCACGCGGTCGTCCAGAAGGTGGACGCGGAGGCGGTTGCCGGAGAGCTCGGCAGTCAGCGTGCCGGGCAGCAGGCTGACGCAGGCGGCCATGAGCAGGCGCGGGCGGCCCTCGGGCAGAGACAGGTCGAAGGTCGAGAACCCGGGGTGCACCCTCAGCCTCGGGCCGAGGGTGCGCGCGGCCACGTCCAGCCCGCCGCGGACGGACTCCCTGACGAACAGGACGGTGAAGCGGGCGAGGCCGGCGAGGGAGACCCCCTTCGGCCCACAGGGGGTCAGCCTCACGCTGGCCCAGGCGGCGGCCGCCACCGCGGGAGCACCGATCAGCCAGCTTCCGGGGGCGGCGTCGGTGAGCACCAGCCAGACGGCGGCAAACAGGAGCACGCGGGCTGCCGCGCACCTCGCGGGTGACGCCCGTGAAGCGATGGCGCCGGTCAACGCACTCATGACCGGGCTCGGCGGGGACGCCGGACCCGCGCCGGGCACCGTGGGGGCACGGGGAGCGGCCGCGGAGCCGGTCGGCTTCGGTCGGCGGAGCGGCTCAGCGCCGCGGGCACGGCGGCCGCCAGGGCCCGGAGCGTGGCGATCAGCAGGGTCATGGCGCTCGTTCCTCCGGTCGTACGGCCGCCGCCCGCTCAGGCCGCCGCATTGCGCCCGCACAGGCGGTTGGCCGGCACGGCGACGTCCATGAGTCGCGGGTCGTCCAGCACCAGGCCGCCCATCAGCTCGACGTAGGCCTGCCGGTCCGGAACCTGAAGCCGCGGGTTGTGTCGCCGCTCCTCCCCGATGGTGCTGACCGTCATCCCGTTGTAGTCGTGGGCCGGATAGACCCGGGTCTCCTCCGGCAGCTTCAGCAGCTTGCCGAACAGGCTGTCGTACTGGGCCGCGGCGTCGCCGTTCTGGAAGTCGGTGCGGCCCGTGCCCCGGATCAGCAGCGTATCGCCCGTGAACACCCGGTCGGGCAGCAGCAGGCTGTAGGAGTCGTCAGTGTGGCCCGGCGTGTACAGCACGTCCAGCTCGAGGCCGCCCACGGAGAGCTTCTCGCCTTCACGGAAGCGCTCGGACACGCACTCCGCCTGCGTCATCTCGCCCATGGCCGTCGCGCAGCCCGTCTGCTCGCGCAGGGTGCCCAGGGCCGTGACGTGATCGGCGTGGATGTGGGTGTCCACGGCCAGGATCAGCCTCAGGTCGAGCTCCTCGATCAGCCGGACGTACTGGCCGGCCCGCCCCAGCACGGGGTCGATGATCAGGGCCTCGCCCCCCGTGCGGCCGGCGAGCAGGTAGGTGTAGGTCGATGATTCGCGGTCGAACAGTTGACGGAATATCACGCTCGTTCTCCAGGTGCGCAGGTCTCAGGCCCCGGCCTCGTCGGGACAGCCGGCTGCGCGGATGTGCCCTTCGCGGTGCTCCGACGGTGGGCGCACGTCCGGCGGGACCGGCCGGGGGTGCCGCGCGCGGCGCCGCTGGAGTGCGCCGGGGGTCAAGGTGATGACGTGCCCGGTCATGGCAAACCGCTCCAGCAAAGGGCTGCATACGCTCTGTCGCATCTGCGGTCGGCTCGATGGTGTTTCAATTGCTGCAGATATCGAACTTTCGACATTGAACATTCCGTTTAGTCGATCTTTTGCCGCGGCTCGTGGCAGGCGTCCGAGAGGGTGCCGGATGACGCGGAATCCGCAGCGCCGCGGCAATGGCGGCAGGTGTGGCGGTGGGTGAGCCACCTCCTGTGGGGGCGGCCGTTCGTCAGGGCAGTTCTGCACCACGGGCGCGGGATCAGACGAACAGGTCGGTCCTTGCCGCCTCGGTGATCACGGCCACGGCGGGGTGCTTGATGCGGCGCTCCGCGGAGATCGCGTAGAAGCGCTCGCGCACGGCATCGGTGCGGCCGATCAGCTCCACCCCGTACTTGGAACGGACGTCCTCCTCGACCGCCGAGGGTGAGGTGAAGATGCCGATGCCCGCCTCGCCGAAGGCCTTCATCAGGGCGCGGTCCTCGAACTCGGCGACCACCCGGGGGCGGATCCCCTCGCGCTCGAGCCACTGATCCAGGGCCCGGCGCAGGGCGCTGTTCCCCGTGGGCATCAGCAGGGGAGCGCCGTCCAGCGAATGGGGGAAGTCCGCGGCGTATCCCGCGGCCCGGTCCCCTTTCGCGAAGAAGGCGATGGCGGACTCGCCCAGCACGTGGTTGTAAGCGCGGATGTTGAGCGCCGAGTTGACCGGGCTGTCCGCCAGGACGAGGTCCAGCTTGTGGACCGAGAGGTCGGCGAGCAGATCCACCAGCGGCGCCTCGTGGCAGACCAGGCGCACGGGCTCGCGCAGACGGGTCACAGGCTCGAGAACCCGGTAGGCGAGAAGCTTGGGGACAACCATCGCCACGCCGACGTGGAGGATCAGCCCCTTTTCGGTGGGCCGACCGGCGAGCACGTCCTCCAGCTCGTGGCCCAGGCGGAACATCTCGTCGGCGTAGGAGAAGACCAGCCGCCCGGTATCCGTCAGCACGAGCCCCCGGCCCGCCTTCTGGAAGAGGCCTGCGCCCACGCTCTCCTCGAGCAGCCTGAGCTGTCCGCTGATGGTCTGGGGGGTGAGATGGAGCACCTCCGAGGCCCGGGCGATGGACCCATGGGTGGCCACGGCCCAGAAGTAGCGGAGGTGCTTGAAGTTCAGCTGACTCACGACCTGTCCTCGGGAGGCTGCGGGTACGGACCGACCCGCGCGCCGGCCGATGGCTCCGTCGAAATCATCCGCGGCACCGTCAGGCCGTGTGGCGGTGCCGCGCGGTCTGGCCGGCACGCTCGAGCGCCAGCGGGGAGGGGCCTGGGGATCGGCCCCGGACGTGCTGCCCGCGGGCCTGCGGCGCTGCCGCCTCGTCGGCGCAGATGCCCCGGCTCAGGGGGTGGACGCGAAGCTGACCGATGACCGCGGGGTGGACTGCTCGCACCAGCCAGCAGTACGGCCCGGGCGTCCCGTCCAGACCCCCGGCGCCGATGAGCACGTCCCGCACGCCGGTCACGCGCAGGAGCGTGTCCCGGCCCGCCAGCAGCACCCGCATTGCCTCCTCGCGCGGGGTACCGTCCGCGACCCTGCAGGGGAGGAGGTGCTCGACGGGTTCCCAGGGTGCGCACTGGATCTGCACCTCGGCGGCCCTCCCCGCCGCCCCCCAGACATGCATGCAGTGGGCGGCCTCCGCCTCCACCGCTTCGCGCAGCGTTTCACGGAGGGCGGCTGCGTCGGGCGGCCGGTCCATCAGGGCGGACCAGACCCTGCCGAGGGCCCGGTCGGTCAGCGCGGGGCCGCAGTTGACCTTGGACACGCCGTAGCCGATCAGACGGCGCATCTGGTCTTCACCGAGGCGCGGATCGACCTCGACGGCGAGGGGCCTGCACACCGCCTCGCTGATCCTTCCGATGCGACGGTAGTCGGGCTTCAGCCGGCCGCCCGGCGTCTCACCCCGGCGGTCCACGCCGATGCGCACCACGTCGATCCCGGCGCGCTCGGCGAACGCCTTGATCTCCTCGACGGCCGGCTGGGCCGGCACGCCGTGGGATGGATCGCGACCGGCGGTCGGCGGGGCCTCGGCCGGGCCTTCCACCGCCACGCCGCATTTCCGGGCCAGGTCGGCGACCCGCCGCGAGCCGGCGATCCAGTGCTCGAAGGCCGTCGCCGTCGTTGCGACCGACAGCCCGTTGCAGCCCGCGCCGATAAGCATGGCCGCCTGCTCGGGCCCGTCCGCGTCCATCGCCTGCACCGCGACGGGCACGGCGCAGGCGCGGGCCGCCTGCTCGACCGCGGCCATCAGCGCATGGGTGTCGCTTGCCTCCGTCATGCCGGAGCGAAGGGCGAGTATGGCCGGCGCGCGGCAGCGTTCGGCAGCGCGGATCACGCCCCCCAGGGCATCCAGATCGGCGATCTCGAAGGCGCCGACGGCATAGCCGTTTCGGTAAGCATGAGCCACGAGATCGCCCATGTGCACGACAGGCATAACCCTCTCCTCACGCGCCGCAATGCCCTGTGGAAGACCGTTCCGGCGGATTGTCCGCCGCGCATGGACGCGTCTGGGGGATCAGGGTCCTATGCCGGGCTCATTCCATCCAATCGAAAACGCCCCAGCGACGCATAGATCAGAGTCTATGCGATGGCTGCCCGAGCCGATAAAGACCGGCGGTTCTGCGGGAGGGGTGGAAGGGGATCGGGGTGGCGGGGCGGCGATCCGGGAGGGCCGCCCCGCCGGGCCCGAGGGTGCTCAGCCGTGCCCGTTGTGGGCGGACCGGGTGGGCTTTCCTGCACTGTCATCGGCATCGAGCGGCATCAGTCCCAGACCTACGCCCTGCAGGGCGCTCGGGCAGTCGCCCGAGACCATCAGCACCTTCCCCTGCTTGCGCAGGCGCTCGGCCATCACCTTGATGGTGGCTATGCCCGAGTCGAAGACTCGCACGATGCCGTCGAAGTTGAGCACCCAGAAAGCGGGGCTTCCGGGTGGAATCTCCGCGATCTTGCGCAGCGCGCTGCACACGCTGATGTCGAGGTTGCCCTCGAAGTAGACGTACATCGTGTTGCGGTCCTGGTCGACGGTCATCCTGCAGCCCATAGGGGTCGTCCTCCTTTCGCGGGCGGTCCCGATCCGGCAGCAACGGCGGCCGGGCCTTCAGCCGGTGGTCACCTTTGGCGCTTATACGCCCATAAGACCGTACTCGGCGCGGCAGCGCAATTGGACCGGGCCCGGATACGACTAAAGATTTCCCTGAAGCGACAGCGGTGCGTGCCAGCCGGCCTCGAGCTAGCTAAAATGGTCTATGCGCGCTCCACACTTCGCCAGACGGAGGCAGCGCGTTGACGACGCCGGAGCAGAGCCGCAGCGTGAGCGCCCAGGATCCCTGCACCCACTGTTGGTCATTCACCCTGGAGGTCCACCCCGAAGGCCGCATCCTCGCGGCCTCGGGACCCGACGGGGACCGGTCCGGCGCTGATCCGAGGGCAGGCCAGCAGCTGGCCGCACTGCTGGGCGAGGATGCGGCCCGGGCCCTCCTGGACGGGCTGGGTGGGACCGGAGCGGACGGGGCCGTCCTGGTGGAGGCCGTCCCCGGCGGGGCAGGGGCAGGTCGCCTCTACCTCGCGCGGGCGCTGGGGACCGCCCAGGGGGATCGGGCCCTGAGGCTCTCACTCACGGCCCTGCCCGACGGCGTGGGCATGTGCCGGGGGGTGGATCTGGACAGGGCGCTGCTGTGCGGCGGCAACAGCGTGACGAAGGTCTTCATCCACGCGATCCGCCAGCCGCTGATGGTAGCCTCGAACTATGCCACGGCCGGTCTGAACCTGTTGAGCGGCGAGCCGGACGGCTGGAGGGATGAGGTCGAGACCCTGCTCCGGGAGCTGGAGGGTCAGACACGGGTGATGGGCGAGATGCTGAAGGTACTGGACAGCGCACTTCCGAATACGCCTTCGGGCCGTGACGACTGTGAGCTGGACCGGGTCGTGGACCTCGCGGAGCCCGCCCTCGAGGAGCTGTGCAGCTCCTTCGCCCTCGACTACAGGCGGTCGTGCTCCGGAGCCCCGGTCAGAGCCAGCGTGAGCCCGGCCATCTTCGGCTATACCATCGTCCAGCTCGCGAGGCTGCTTGCGGACGAGACCGCTGCAGCGGGCCTGCGGGGCGGGGAGCTCTCCCTGGAGGTGCGGCCGGATGCCGGCGCAGGGGAGGTCCGCCTGGTCGTCTCTGCCGGGTACGGGGAGCCCGGCGCGGCGGTCGCCGGGCACCCCTTGCCCGCCCCGGCCTCCGCCGATCGGGGCCTGATGGCGCGCCTCGTCGCGGCACAGGACGCGGCCGTCGACTACGACCCGCGGAGCGGAGCCGGTGTCGGACTCTCGCTCTGGGTGCCCGCGGCCCAGGGCGGGGAACGGTGACGGCCGCGGACGGGCCCGTCGTCTTCGTGATCGACGACGACGAGACGGTAGGGAGGTCGTTCGCCGCCCTGCTGCGCTCGGCCGGCATCAGGAGCCGGGTCTACAGCGACGCCGATGCGTTTCTCGCCGACATCACCCCGGCCACCCGCGGCTGTATCCTCGCAGACCTGCGAATGCCTCAGATGAGCGGCCTGGATCTCCAGCAAGCGGTCGGGCAGAGGGGCGTCCGGCTGCCGATCATCCTGTTCAGCGGCTACGGCGATGTCCACGCCGCGGTGCGCGCGATGAAGCAGGGTGCGCTCGATTTCCTCGAGAAGCCCATCCAGGGCAGTGTGCTGATCGCCCGGGTGCGCGAGTGCCTGCGACTGGAGGAGGACGCGGCGCGGGAGAGGGAGCGGATAGCCGCATACAGAGAGCGACTCAGGCGTCTAACCCAGCGGGAGCGCGAGATCATGGGTCACCTGGTGGACGGGCTCGCGAGCAAGCAGATCGCCGCCTGCCTCGACATCAGCAGGAAGACGGTGGACGTCCACCGCTCCAATATCTTCGCCAAGACCGGGTTCCGCAACGTGGCCGAGCTGATCCGGGCGGTGATGCTGATCGAGCGCCACGACCAGACCTGGTAAGGGACGGCGCTCGGCGGCTGTCGCCCGTGCGCGGCCTCCACGGCCCCTTCCCCGGGGCACGGCCCCACCACCGCCAACTATGCTTGACCTATGAAGCCTGCTGCGCGGGCGCGCAGCCTGCCGCGAAGGAGGTGGGGCGGTGTCGGTGGAGCCGATCGTCTTGGTGATCGGCGACGATGACGGGGTCGGGCGGTCCCTGGTCGCCGCGCTCGATGCGGCCCGGATTCCCGGCCGGCTGTACACCCGCGTCGAGCGGTTACTCTCGGGGAGGCCGGCGGCTGCGGGGTGACCGATCCGCGCATGCCGGAAATTGGCGCCACCGACCTCCAGCGTGTGCTCACCGAAAGGGGGATTCGCCCGCCCGTGATCCTCATGAGCGGCGACGACGACGTCCAGACCGTGGTGCGTACCAGCGAAGCAGGGCGCCGTGGACTTCCTGGACGAGCCTGTCAGCGCCGCCGTCCTGGTCGCGCGCGTGCGCGCGGGGCTGCCCCGGGCTGGAGGCGGTGGCAGCCGACCGGTGGGAGCGCCTCGAGGGCGACAGGCGCCGCCTGGGCAGGCTGATTCAGCGGGAGCGCGAGGTGATGTGGCGGCTGGTGGACGGACTCTCGAGCAGGAGGATTGCGGCGCTCCCCGGCATCAGCCGCAAGACGGTGGACCTGCACCGCGCCCGCATCTTCACCAAGACCGGGCTTCGCGACTGGGCCGAGCTCATCCGGGCAGTGGTAGTTCCGGGGCGCCACGACAGGGGCTTCGAGGATTCCCGGTAGGCGGCCGGCAGCGGTCCGGACAGGCTTCGGAGCCGGGGCCCGCAGGCGATGCCCGGGTCGGGTCCCTCTGGTGGGGGCAGGCGGCTCGTGGTGCGCGAAGGGGAGGATAGGATGAAGGGACAGGGTCGGGTGACCGCAGTGCGGGGCAGCGTAGTGGACCTGTGCTTCGATCAGGGATTACCCGCGCGCGCCCAGCGCATCGTCTGCGGACCGGACGGCAGCCTGGTTCTCGAGGTCCAGAGTCATCTGAGCGACGACAGGGTGCGCTGCATCGCCCTGACTGCGACCCGCGGCCTGAGCCGCGGCTCGCCGGCCCGGGACACCGGGGGTCCACTGGACGTGCCGGTGGGCGAGCCGCTTCTCGGGCGCATGGTGAATGTCTTCGGCGACCCGGTGGACGGAGGCCCCTCCCTGGAGGGGGTGCAGCGCGCCTCCATTCACAGCCCTCCGCTGCCGCTGTCACGGCGGATCACCCGCCAGGAGATCTTCCGCACCGGAATCAAGGCGATCGACCTGCTCGCGCCCCTGGAGCTCGGCGGCAAGGCGGGCCTCTTCGGGGGGGCGGGGGTCGGCAAGACCGTGCTCATCACCGAGATGATCCACAACATGGTCGGCCACTACGAGGGGATCAGCCTGTTCTGCGGCATCGGCGAGCGCACCCGCGAGGCCGAGGAGCTCCATCGGGCCATGCGCGATGCGGGTGTGCTGGACCATACGGTCATGGTGTTCGGTCAGATGAACGAGCCGCCGGGCGCCCGGTTCCGGGTGGGTCACGCGGCCCTCACCATCGCCGAGCACTTCCGCGACCGGCTCCACACGGACTGCCTGCTGCTGATCGACAACATCTTCCGCTTCGTGCAGTCGGGGACCGAGGTCTCCGGCCTGATGGGCCGGATTCCCTCGCGGGTGGGCTACCAGCCGACGCTGGCCACCGAGCTGGCGGAGCTGGAGGAGCGCATCGCCAGCTCCGCCAGCGGCTCAATCACCTCGGTCCAGGCGGTGTATGTGCCGGCGGACGACATGACCGACCCGTCCGCCACGCATACCTTCGCTCATCTCTCGGCGTCCGTGGTGCTCTCTCGCAAGCGTGCGAGCCAGGGGCTCTACCCCGCGATCGACCCCCTGGCCTCCGACTCGAAGATGCTCACCCCGGCGGTGGTGGGTGGGCGGCATTACCGGGTCGCGCAGGCGGTGAGGTCCACCCTGGCGGAGTACGAGGAGCTGAAGGACATCATCTCCATGCTGGGCATGGAGGAGCTCTCCCGGAAGGACCGCGAGACCGTGAGCCGGGCGCGCAGGCTCGAGCGCTTTCTCACCCAGCCGTTCTTCAGCACCGAGCAGTTCACCGGCCAGGCGGGGCGTCTGGTCGAGCTGGAGGCGACGCTCGAGGGCTGCGAGCGCATCCTCGCGGGAGATTTCGCGGACTACCCGGAGCGGGCCCTCTACATGATCGGCGAGGTCGGTGAGGCGGAGAAAGCCGATGAGCGACAGCCCGGGTGAGACGCACCCGCGGACCCTGCACCTGAAGGTGCTGCTGCCGACCCGGGTCCTGGTGGACGCGGCCGCGGCAAAGGTGGTGGCCGAGGCGGAGAACGGGTCTTTCTGTCTGCTGCCGCGGCACATCGACTTTGCGACCGCCCTGGTGCCGGGGATACTGGCGTTCACCGCCCCGGAAGGCCGGGAGCGCTACCTGGCGGTGGACATCGGGACCCTGGTCAAATGCGGCGACGAGGTGCTGGTCTCCGCCATGGACGCGGTGGAGGGCACCGAGCTGGCGGCCCTGCGCGAGACCGTGGAGGAGCGCTTCATGCAGCTCGACGAGCACGACCGCCTGACCCGATCCGCGCTGGCACGGCTGGAGGCGGGCACGATCCGCCGGTTCACCAGGCTGGAGGAGCGGGGGTGAGCCATGGCTCCAAAGACGACCGTGGCTCCCCCGGGGAGCGGTTCCGCGATCAGGTGGACCGCAAGGTGAGGCGCCGGCTGGACCGGCGCCGGGAGCGGGACGTCTGGTTCTGGCTGGGCATGTTCGGCCTGGTGGGCTGGTCGGTGGCCGTCCCCACGCTGCTCGGGATCGCCTTGGGCGTCTGGCTGGACCGGGAGCTTCCCGGTGCGCACTCCTGGACCCTGACCTTCCTGTTCATCGGGATCGTGCTCGGCTGCCTGAACGCCTGGTACTGGGTCCGGCAGGAGAGCCGGGGAAGCTGAGGGGCGGGGCAGTGGAGCGTGACATCCTCATCACGATCGGCGTGCTGTTCCTGGTCGGCCTTTGCGCCGACCTGATCGGCCGGCACACACCGCTGCCCCGGGTGACGCTCCTGCTGCTCGCGGGCGTCCTGGCCGGCCCGTCGGTGCTGGACTGGCTGCCTGCCTTCACCCAGGACTGGTTCCCACTGCTCACCGATCTGGCACTCGCCATGATCGGGTTCCTGCTGGGCCAGAAGATGTCCCTGTCGCGGCTGCGGGACCTGGGCAGGGTCGTGCTGTCCATATCGGTCGGAGAGGTGCTGGTCACCGCCCTCCTGGTCTTCGGCGTGCTGGTCGCTTTCGGCGTGCGGGTCGAGGTGGCCCTGCTGCTCGCCGGGGTGGCGCCCGCCTCCGCGCCCGCCGCCACGGTGGATGTCGTGCGCGAGGCGCGCGCCCGGGGCGTCTTCACCGACACCCTGCTCGGCGTGGTCGCGGTGGACGACGCCTGGGGCCTGATCCTGTTCAGCCTGCTGCTGGCCGCGGCCGAGGGGCTGACCGGCGGTGGCGGGGCAGCCCAGGTCGTCCTCGTAGGTCTCTGGGAGGTTGGCGGCGCCGTGCTGCTTGGCGTGGCGCTGGGTGTCCCCATGGCATTGCTGACCGGCCGCCTCACCCCGGGCGAGCCCACCCAGGCCGAGGCGCTCGGTTTCGTGCTGCTGTGCGCCGGCCTGGCCGCTGCGATCGGCGTCTCCTTCATTCTGGCCGCCATGGTGCTCGGCAGCGCCGTCGCCAACCTTGCCCGCCACCATCAACGGGCCTTTCACGCCATCGAGGGCATCGAGTGGCCGTTCCTCGTCCTGTTCTTCCTGCTCGCGGGGGCCTCCTTCCACGTCGGGGCGCTGGCGGAGGTGGGGCTGCTGGGTG